>JABZGM010000036.1 GCA_015259235.1 Alloprevotella sp.
GTTGTCTTGATGTCCATTGAAATAGTCACCATAACCTCCGAAAGATTCTCCTAAACCATGACTATAATAAAGCATAGAAGTTACTCCGTCGAATCGGAAACCATCAAATTGGAACTCTTCGAGCCAGTAGCGACAGTTGGAGAGAAGGAAGTGTAAAACCTCGTTTTTACCATAGTCGAAACAGAGAGAATCCCAAGCTGGATGTTCACGTCTGTCGCCTGTATAGAAATATTGGTGTGGGTCTCCAGCAAAATTGCCAAGACCTTCTACTTCGTTCTTGACTGCATGGCTATGCACTAAGTCCATGATGACTGCAATGCCGTGCTGGTGAGCTTCGTCAATGAGCTGTTTTAACTCTTCAGGAGTTCCACAGCGGGAAGAAGTAGCAAAGAAATTGGAGATATGGTAGCCAAAAGATCCGTAATAAGGATGCTCTTGTATTGCCATTATTTGGATACAATTGTACCCATCAGCGATGATGCGGGGAAGAATGTTTTCACGAAACTCGTTATATGTGCCCACCTTCTCTGCATCTTGCGCCATACCAATGTGGCATTCGTAGATAAGAAGGGGATTTCTGTTAGGCTTGAAATTTGTTTTCTTGAAAACATACGGATTAGCAGGCGCCCAAACTTGTGCAGAAAAAATCTTTGTTTGTTCGTCTTGCACCACACGTGTGGCATAAGACGGAATGCGTTCTCCTTTTCCTCCTTCCCAATATACATGAAGTTTGTAAAGGTCTCCGTGGTGGATGGATTTCGCAGGGAGTTTAATCTCCCAGTTTCCATTTTCTCCTACACGCGTGAGTTCATATTCTGAAGACTCTTCCCAGTTGTTGAAGTCACCAACGAGGAAGATTTGGGTTGCATTAGGTGCCCATTCGCGGAAAATCCATTGTTTGCCAGAGCGATGAAGTCCAAAGAAATGGTGCCCCATAGCAAACTCTGCTAAACGCTGTTGTCCTTGTGTAAGCTCCTCTATTTTTGTAAGGGCGTGTTGATGTCTTCCAACGATGGCTTCCTGATAAGGAGTAAGCCATTCGTCATTCTTCACAATCTTAAGAAGGGGCATTTTTTTGCTCGCTTCCTTTTTGCTAATCGTCGCCTTGCTTGAGGCAGGCTTTTTAGAGGTAGCTTTCATATTAGATACGCGTTGTTGTAGGATAAGGCTTATAATAAGAACTTCAACGGAAGAATATAGTCTTCTGTTGCTTGCATAACTCAATTTTGTTCTATGCAATTCATTTTCTTATATCCTATAAAGAGGGAAAGGAGATATATTTAGATAGATTCCAAAAACAAACTGTTACTTGCGGAATGTTTCAGTTCGTCTTCCGTGGTTATAAGAACCAGCAGCTATTTTATTACCATTTTTGTCATATTCTGTAAAGTTACCATGACGCTCTCCTCGGTCATAAGCTCCTTCAAATCGAGTACCATCCGCAGTAATCTCAATGCAGGAACCATGTTTTTGGTTGTCTTTGAACTGTCCTTTATAGCGTTCGCCTTGCTCGGTATGGAGTATGCCTTCACCGTCCATCATGCCGTTTTTCCAAGTACCATCGTAGTCATCGCCTGCTTTGGTCTTGTACACGCCTTTGCCGTCAGGTTTGTCAGCTTTCCATTGCCCCGTGTAGGTGGCTTTACCTTTCCATATATAGGTGCCTTGTCCACTTTGTTCTCCATTGAGGAAACGTCCTGTGTATTTATCACCATTGGCAAAATTGGTTACCCCTTCGCCTGTACGTTCGCCATTTTGATATTGACCTTCATAAACATCGCCATTTTTGAACCGGTATATGCCTTTTCCGTGTTGGTTATCGTCTTTCCAATCACCGACATATATGTCTCCATCAGCATAATAATAGGTGCCGAATCCATTGCGTTGGTTATTAAACCAATTTCCTTCGTATTTTGTGCCATCAAACCAATCAAAAGAACCTTTTCCTTGTTTCTTATCATTGACCCAATGACCTTTGTATGAAGCACCACTTACGTAGGTATAAGTGCCTTCACCATTTCGTTTATCATCTTTCCAATCTCCTGAATATACGTCGCCATTGTAATAGTACATCGTGCCTTTTCCTTCTTTGTAGTCACGATACCAAAGACCGTCGTAGCGATTGTTATTGATGTAATAATATATTCCTCGACCGTGTTGTTCGTTGTTGAACCATTGACCTTCGTACTTTTCTCCAGATTTCAAGGTGAGAACGCCATAACCTTGGCGTTTTCCTTTGACAAAATCTCCTTCGTATATATCCCCATTGCCCATAACGAGACGACCTTTTCCATTAGGAACATTTTTAGTTGCATCGCCAACATATTCTCCATCCTTCCAACGGAAAGATTTTACCGACAAACCATCATCTGCGCTGGCTGACAATGAAAAAAAAGCTGCGGCAAGGGTGGTGAAAATAAATTTACGCATAGAGAAATATATAGAGAGAATCTTAAACACTTGAGGAAAAACCTCGGTGGTTATATGCGCAAAGATAGCTTTTCTTCCTGACACTACAAAGTTTTCATTTGTTTTTTTGTGCTTGTTGCGCTAAGAAGTCAGCTGCTAGTTGCAAGTCTTCTGGAGTGTCTATACCTATCGTTTCAATGTCCGTTTTACCAACCCGGATACGATATCCGTTTTCCAACCAGCGAAGTTGTTCCAGGCTCTCTGATTGCTCTAATGTGCTGGGGGGTAATTGTGTAATCTCGCTAAGAACGGAGCGGCGATAGGCATACAGACCGATATGTTTGTAGAAGGTATGGTGTGTAAGCCATTCCTTTTCGTCTACTCCTCTGAAATATGGAATTACTGATCGGGAAAAATAGAGTGCGCATTCTTGCTTATCCAGCACCACTTTGGGAGAATTAGGGTTCTTCAAGGCTTCGATACCCATGTCGGGAGTAAAAGGCTTCACCAAGGTGGCAATGTCTGTGTTGGGTTGTTCAAAGCATTGGCACAAGGTTTCGATTTGTGTTGCAGCAATAAAGGGCTCATCTCCTTGTACATTGACAACTACGTCCACTGCAATTCCAGATTTCTGAACAGCCTCCTCGCAACGATCTGTGCCACTGCGATGGCTGGTGGAGGTCATGATATATTTTCCTCCAAATTCCTCTACAACTTGCGCTATTCTGTCGTCATCAGTTGCGACAAAAGTATTGGAAATTACTTTAGAAACTCGCTCATATACATGTTGTATAATGGATTTTCCTGCAAGAATAGCTAAAGGTTTTGCAGGAAAACGCGTCGAAGCGTATCGAGCCGGGATAATAGCTATGAATTTCATAAACAAACGATTAAGAGAGGTAGAAGAAGTTCTTGAAAATGTGGGTAAGTGTTCGGTTGATTATCGCTCATTGGGTGCAATTTCTTTATCGAAATACATTATCCCCTCCGTTATTCTTTTCTTTATTAGTTGTGGCTACTTTGGGCTGTTGGCTGTTGCCTTCGCTTGTGGGCGAGTCTTTTTTCTTTGGTGCTTTACTTTCCGACTGCGTGGGATATTGAGTTTTGTCGGTATTATCGGAGTAAAACTCAGCTTTGGGGTCGTATCCTAGAGCCTTGTCCCGATAAACTTTCGTCATATAGAATGCCCAAATTGGTAGAGCCGTTGAGGCTCCTTGTCCCATAGCGGTGGAGTTGAAGTGAATGTCACGATCTTCTCCGCCTACCCAGCAAACGGTAACGAGATCTGGAATGCAACCCACAAACCATCCGTCTGAGTTGTTGTTGGTTGTACCCGTTTTACCAGCTATTGGTCCTGTCAAGTTGTATTTGAATCTCAAACGCTTGGCAGTGCCTTGGTCTACTACAGCTCGCATCATGTCGATAATGTATCGACTTGTTTGTTCTGTTACGACTTCTGTCATACGAGGGGTGAATTCAGCAATAACATTTCCCTCGCTATCTTCAATTTTGCTCACGAGAATAGGAGCACATCTAAGACCGCTATTCACAAAAGCGGTGTATGCTGAAGCCATTTCGCTCACTGTAACATCGCAAGGTCCTAAGCATAAAGCCATAGAGGGGTGAATGTCTGGGTTGGCAATGCCAAAACTATGCAACAAGCGAACAAGGCGGTTACCACTTTGGTCCACTTGATTCATGAGATTTGCGGTAGCCCAGTTACTAGATTGCGATAACCCCCATTTAAGAGATACCATCTGCCCCGCACGTGAGTGGTTGGCGTTGCGTGGAGTCCAAGAAGCACCTGCCACGCGATAAGTACGCTGACCATTTGAAATGAGACTTTCTGGAGTGTATCCATCTTCCATGGCAAGCGCAAAGACAAAAGGTTTCATTGTCGAACCGATTTGTCGACGACCTACCATTGCCATATCATATTGGAATTGCGAATAACGTAAACCTCCTACGTAGGCTTTCACGTAACCGTTATGCGGGTCAATGGAAACAAGTCCAGAACGAAGGAATGATTTGTAGTAGCGAATAGAATCCATGGGCGACATGACGGTGTCAACGTCTCCATGATAGCTATATACCGTCATCGGTATTTTTGTCTTAAATGCAGATTCTATCTCATCCTCGCTTGCTCCTGCTTGTTTCATCATACGATAACGATCACTCTGTCGCATGGCACGATTGAAAATCTGCTTTATTTGATTTGCGCTCAGATTATTAGAGTAGGGGAAGTTGGGGAAAGAACTTCGCTTCTTGTTAAATTCAGGCTGTAAACCAAACGCAACATGATTGAACACTGATGATTCTGCGTAGCTCTGCATTCGAGAATCGATAGTGGTATATACCTTTAGTCCATCCGTATATATGTCATAATTACTACCATCACGTTTCTTGTTTTTCTTGCACCAGCCATATAGTGGGTCAGTCTCCCAGGAGAGCGAGTCGGTGTAGAATTGTTGCAACTGCCATTCTCTGTAGTTCTCGCGTTTAGGCTTGTCTGCCATTAAGATTTGACGAAGATATTCGCGAAGGTATGCTGCTTTTCCCTCTTTGTGGTCGATGCGATGGAAATTAAGTGTGATAGGTTCCGCACTTAATTGGGCGCAACTATCCGCACTTAAGTAGCCTGCTTTAACCATTTGTCCAAGCACTACATTGCGATGTAGGCGACAACGCTCTAAATCTCGCACAGGGTTGAAGTAAGAAGGATTTTTGCACATCCCAATAAGCGTAGCTGCCTCATTGATAGACAAGTTGTAAGCTGATTTTCCGAAGTAAACGTTGGCAGCTGTTTTGATTCCCACAGCATTGTGTAGGAAGTCAAAATAGTTGAGATACAGGGTGATTATCTCTTCTTTGGTATAGTAACGCTCTATCTCTACGGCTATCACCCATTCTATAGGTTTTTGTAGCAAGCGTTCTATTGTAGTTTTAGCGGTGGCTGAATATAATTGCTTTGCCAGCTGTTGTGTTATGGTTGAACCACCTCCGGCATTATGTCGTCCCATAATTCCGCGTTTAATCACGGCACGTCCTAAGGCTTTGGCATCAACGCCTGAGTGTTCATAGAATCGCTCGTCTTCTGTGGCAACAAGCGCTTTGATGAGATATGGAGAAATACTATCTTGATCAACGAAGATACGGTTCTCTTTGTGCGACCATGTACCCAGGAGTACACCATCTGAGGTAAATGCTTGCGACGCAAATTTGTTGATAGGGCTTTGGATTTGCTCCATATCGGGCATATAACCTATCCACCCACGTTCAATACCGATGAAAGCGAGTGAAGTAAGCAGTAAACCGCTAATGAGTAATATCCAAAGCGTAAGTATGAATTTGCGACGCATAGTCGAAACTTTTATTTATAGGATGGATGAATCTTAGCTACAATATGCTAAGATAAAGACCTTTGAAACTAAATGATTTCGGTGGAACTCTCTACCACTACGATTGAGATGAGAGAAGAATAAAGCCATACTTTAGAAAAGTATGCTGAAAACCTCTGTTTCAATTGAGTGCAGTACAAAGTTCCACCGAAATTCTTGTGGTGATTAGAAAGAATTAGATGAGATATTGGCTGCTAATGCTTTCATTTTCGAGGACGCGACGAATCGTTTCTGCGAAGAGAGGTCCTACACTGAGCTGTTTCACCTTAGAAGAAGTCCCATTATAGGGGATGGAATCGGTAAATACGATTTCTTCCAGTGCACTAGCTTCCACACGCTCGTCTGCAGGGCCTGACATAATGCAGTGAGATGCCATGGCGCGTACAGAGTTTGCACCTTTAGATTTTAGCAAGTCTGCCGCCTTAGTAATGGTGCCAGCTGTGTCAACCATGTCGTCTACAAGAACTACGTCCATACCAGCTACGTCACCAATGACTTCCATTGAGTCTACCTCATTGGCGCGTTTGCGAGTCTTATTGCAAATAACGATGGGGCAATCCAGATACTTTGCGTAGGTGCTAGCACGTTTGGAACCACCAACGTCAGGAGTTGCAATGCAAATGTTCTTGAGGTTAAGGCTCTTTACGTAGGGAAGCAAAATGGTCGATGCGAACAAATGGTCTACAGGTACTTCAAAGAAGCCTTGTTCTTGGTCTGCATGGAGGTCCATCGTCATGATGCGATCGATACCAGCAACGCTAAGCATGTTAGCAACGAGCTTGGCAGCAATTGAAACGCGGGGTTTGCTCTTACGGTCTTGTCGTGCCCATCCGTAGTAAGGCACTACTGCTTGGATGGAGCGTGCAGAAGCACGTTTCGCAGCATCAACCATGAGGAGCAATTCCATGAGATTGTCAGTGGAGGGGAAAGTGCTTTGCACGAGGAAAACATCGCATCCGCGGATAGATTCTTCGTAGCAAACCTCAAATTCGCCGTCGGCAAAGTAGGTAATACTTACATTGCCAAGTGAGCAACCAAGGTTTTCGCAAATTTTCTCGGCCAAGTAGCGCGATTTTGTGCCAGAGAAGACTTTCATTTTACTGTTCATTACGTTGTGAGTGTGTATTGGTTTGGAATGAATTGGGGCAATGGGGGAAGTGTGTACTTTTAGTCTTTTGCTTATGTTTGAGATGCTAGTCCCTAATAAACTTAAGCGGAACTTCAAATCTTTTTTCAGTTGTATTTATAGTGGGCAGTATGAATTTTCGATTAGTCCACGATTTTGCGAAGTTTTCGGAAGTGATAAACAACTTCTTTGTAGTCGTTGCTTGTGTGGAGATTAAATCGATTCCAAATATCGCCAAGAACAACAAAACCACCGAATCCGAGTTCTTTTAATTCTTGGATATTGTTTAGACCGATACCACCAAAGGCCATCACTTTTTTGTTGATGACCTTCTTTTGTGCCATTTGGCGGAGCATTTGTAGGGAGAAAGTGGGATTGAAATCATCTTGATCTAAAGCGTCAAAGAGTGGTCCCAATAGCATATAGTCGCAAAAGCTAGCACAATTACTGAGTTCTTGTGCATTATGACAAGAACAAGAAATGTGTCCTTTGTAGTTTTGTGTCTCTTTAGTGTTACGGCTGTTCAGGTGAATACCTTTGAGTCCATATTCTTGCTTGAGGTAAAAGTGGTCATGTACTACTATCTTCTTTCTATATCCATCGGGGATGAGCGAAAGAAGACGTTCGGAATAAACTGGTTCGGAATTCGGTTTGCGTAGGTGAAGCGTATCAAGTCCTTCGTCGAAGAGAGCTGTAAGAATCTGGTGTTCTTCCACGAAAAATTCGGGACGCGTCATCAATATAAGTTTCATTATCGCGAAATGAATAGTTGAGGATGCTGAAAACTTGTGGTTCTAATCCCAAATATACATGGAGGAGTTGCCTCTATATATCGCATCTTTAGGACTAATCCTCTGCAAAGATAACAAAAAACATTGACTACGTAGCAAGCTCTATAGGAAAAAGACGATAACACATGCTTAAGCGTTGAGAGTGCGTGCGTAGTATACTGCAAATGACGTATGTAGTTGGCATTTTAGAGGAACTAATACAAGGGACTACGAGCAACTTAGTGGTCATCTGACATTTGGAGTGATGACGTCCCCCCAAAGCGAAAACTGCCGAACATTTTGTACATTTGAATTATCACCAACAAATGTACAATTATGAACAGCAGTTTTCTTTATAATGCCTTGGGGTATCATCCCAGGTGCCTCCGTGAGGAATAAATATAATTGTCTTACATATTGAATGTAAATGTGCACCGAAATACTGTCCTAAGTGCGGTTGCCTCTACATTTTACTACTATTTTATCACTACTTCTTTAATCTGAACTTGATTGCGTGTTAGTAGTTGAGAGCTACTATTTATGACACGTTGACCATCATTGTCTTTCAGGAAAAAGTAAAAAGAACGCATGGTGCTTCGTGTGCGTGGATCTGTTACAAGTTCCCAGACAGTGCGTACTAAGGGGTATTCTCCAGTCGCTATATAATACTGATAGGGACGCTGCCAGTCAGCTTTAGCTTTACCCACTTTGCCCACAAGCATAACACGGACATCAAGCCCGTAGAAGTTTTGTAAGGTTGTTGTATCACCTTGATGCAGACGTAACCAGTCTGTTGAGACTACTCCGATTGTGTTAGGATTTTCTTTTACTGTTTGAATAACCTTCATATTGCTTCCTTGAGCAAACACGTTTCCTCGAAGATCTTTTCCTCTATTGAGGCTATCTTTCATGTATCGAACGGTACTTGAACCGGAGGCGTCAAATACAAGATTTAATTCTCCCTTTTTTGTACCCATCTCGAGTTGTTCCCATCTAGTGATTTTGCCTTGTATAATCTGGCGCAGTTCGTTGACGTTAATTACCGTATCTGGGTTTTGTTTGTTGACAATGAGAGCAAAGGCGTCGTAAGCCAGCTTTGATTGAAGTAGAGGAAGATTGTGTTGTTGGACAATGGCTTTCTCATTATCACTTAAAGGGCGAGTTGTGATGGCCATACGAAAGCTATCAGCTAGCAATAAACGTATAGCAGAATCTTCGCTGCAATATAGAGGCTGCATTACAGCTTCTGGTTTGCGAAGTCCGTATAATTCGGATAACTCTTCAATAATAGGTTGAAAACTGACGTCTGCTGCAAACCTAACATCATCTTCGTGTAGGTAAGCATTGGCTTTCTTGGGATTGGTGCCACAACTAATTAGTAATGCTAATGCTAGCAATGGAAAGAGAAGTTTTCGCATACTATAAAGGGGGATATGTGAATTGATAAATAGGTCGCTAATCTGAAATGTTATTTCAAAGACAAAGCTTGTATACTACTTTGGTTATAGTGTTCTTTTTTGATTCATCAACTAAGATCTTACCTCTATCGGTGAAATCATTGTTTAAGGGAGAGAAAGGGAAAACTTTTCAGAAGATAAATGAGATACAAGGATTATATATGTAGCTCTCGAGAATAAGAATAAACCTGCGCCTCACGGCCGAGGCCTAAGACGCAGGTTATTGAAATGCAGTTGTGAAATTTACAACTGAAGTTTAGTTCTGGATAGAGTAGCGTACGGGAAGGGTAAACCATACACGTACGGGGCGACCTTGCTGTTTACCAGGAATGAAACGAGGTAATGATTTCACCACTCGAATTGCTTCCTTGTCGCAGTGTGATTCAAGAGATTTCACAACTTGAACATCACCAATAGAACCGTTTGCTTCTACCACAAAGCGAAGCTGAACTGTACCTTGGATTTCTTGTTCTACTGCGATAGCTGGGTATTTGATGTTCTTTGCTACGTAAGCAAGCAAAGCTGCTTCACCACCAGGGAATTGAGGTTGTTGTTCTACAACAGTGTGGATAGGAGCCTCTTCTTCCTTCTGTTTTTGTTGTGGTGCATCACCACCAGCTTCTTGACCTTTGAGAAGGTCGTCGATGGTACCTTTACCATTAGCGTCACCTGCATAGTCAACTGCAGCAATGGAAATGTTGCTTCGGTTCAGTTCTTCTTGGTTCTTTATTTTCTTGCTCTCGTCAACTTTGTCGACGATGTCAGGAACTGTAAAACCTACAGATGCACGAACTGCAACTTTTTGAAGCTGCTCTTGTTTGGGCTGCTCCTCTTGCTTTTGTACTTTAGGTTCTTCTTTCTTAAGCTCTTCCTTCTTCAATTCTGACAATTCAGTCACTGCTTCAGTGTCTGCTGCCAAAGATGCTTGGATGGCTTCCTTCGCTTTTGCGTAGGTGAAAATCAAACCAGCGATGACTGCAATACCCACGAGGATATCAATAATCGCATAGAGGTGACGTCTACCAGCTTTAGAACGCAAATCATAAGCACCGTAGCTCTTATTACGTCCTTCAAAGACGAGGTCGCACCATTCGCGCGAGATAATATCGACTTTTGACATAGGGATTACTGTTACTTATGAATTTACTTTTTGTTCAACTCTTCTACCATCTTCTTGTCTTGATCGTTTACTTTGTCGATCACATACTTTCCGATGTAGCAGTTTTGCATTTCGTCGAGCACGTCAATCAAATTGAGGTAGGTGGACTCGTCCAGAGGCTTGATAATCGCTGTTGGAGTGCCATCTGCATTTTTGATTTTGCGGAGCTCTTCTTTGAATTGCTCTTTGTTCTTCTTGGCTTGTTCAACGTTACCTGTAAATTGTGCTTGCAGTTTACGTCTTAGAGCATCTACTTGAACTTTGGCTTTCTGATTTTTGCGAAGAAGAACTGCGCGAATACCATCTTTGCCATAAGCAGTTTCTTGAAGTTGAGCTTCAGAAGGCTTGCCCTCGAAATAATAGAGTTTATTGTCTTTGCCAATGATAATCGTGATAGCTTCATCGGTCTGTACTTGGCTCTTTTGCTCCTTTTTGATGTCATCCTTGTCGGAAGGCATCGTGATTTCCATCGTTTGGGGCTTGAGCAGGGTAGTACAGAGCATGAAGAAAGTCACGAGCAACATTATCATGTCGACCATAGGTGTAAAGTCGACACGGGCGTTCATTTTCTTTTGCTTGGAATTGCTATTTCCGCCTGTATCTAATTGTGCCATAACTTTTCTATCAGATTATTTGTCCTCGCCACCTTTCAGTGTCGTGATAAGATTATATCTTGACTCATGAATGTCGCGCAAGGAGTTCATAACATTCTTGATCGTGCTGTAAGGCGTGCTCTTGTCAGCCTTAATAGCGATACGCATGTTCTCGCCATTAGCTTCGCGGGCAGCCGTTACCCAGTCTTTCAGTTCATTGTTCAAACTATCACAAGGAATACCAGCTTCAGCACTTTCAGTGAGAAGTTTGTTACGCTTGGAGGCTTCAGTGTCAACCCATCCTGCGATGGTGTTGAATGGTGTACCTAATGTAGGAACTTCTGAGAAAGTTTTGAGTTGGCTGTCGGACAAACTCATTTTCTTCTGTTCAATCAACTTCTCTGCCATAGCCTTTTGACCATTGGGGTTGTCCATGTTCATGAACACTTTTCCCTCTGGGCTAATGAAGATGGTGAGGAGGTTGCTTTCTGGAATTTTGATTTCCGACACCGAACCAGGAACATTTACCTTAACGGGTTCTTCCTTGGTGAAAGTTGCAGTAAGCATAAAGAAGGTAAGCAGCAGGACCATGACGTCACTCATCGGCGTCATGTCGATGAATGTGTCTTGTTTTTTTACATGAAAACGTCCCATGTTGTCTTGTTACCTTTTTATGATTACTTTTGAGTGGTCTTGAAAGTTTCTACAATCGTGAAGCCGAGTTCGTCGATAGCAAAAGTAAGACGGTCAATCTTGTTTGTGAAGAAGTTGTAAGCGATAACTGCTGCAGCACCAGTTGCGATACCAGAAGCGGTATTTACAAGTGCTTCAGAGATACCTACAGAAAGTGCAGAAGAGTCAGCACCACCTTCACCACCTGCCATAGCAGAGAATGACTTGATCATACCCATTACCGTACCGAGAAGACCCATAAGAGTACCGAGCGTTACGATAGTACCGATGATAGGAAGGTTTTCTTGCATCATAGGCATTTCGAGAGCTGTAGCTTCTTCCACAGTCTTTTGAATAGCGAGCACCTTCTTCTCGAGTTCTACTTCTGTAGTTTGTTGCTTCTTGTATTCAGTGAGAGCTGCAAGTACAACGTTAGCTACAGAACCCTTTTGCTTGTTGCAAAGTTCTTCAGCCTTAGCGAGGTCACCTTGCTTAAGAGCAGACTTAACAGCTGCTGCGAACTTACCGAGGTTACCTTTACCATTAGCTGTACCAATAGCGAAAGCACGTTCGATAGCCAAAGCAATAACAGTGATGAAGAGCGTCCAAATGATAGGTACGATGAAACCACCCTTGTACACAGTACCTACGATACCTGCAGGTTCGTAAGATTGATCTTGGAAGAAGTGGAAAGGAAGACCTGTTGCACCTTCAGCATGGAAGTTGCTCAAGTGACCAGCACCGAATACATAAAGACACTCAGCGATGAGGAAGCAGACGATAATTACTGCGAATCCGGACTTAATGCCGGTGAAACCCTGAGATTTCTTGGGGGCACTCTTAGGTGCCGTAGCATTTGTAGTTGCCATTGATAATAAATATTAGTGGTTTGAATTAATGTTTGGTTGTTTCTGGAGAATTAGTGATGTTTTCAGCGTTATCTCTCGATTAAATCGCAGTATCTATTGGCTTTCAACTGCGGTAATAGTCAATTTTGACAACTTCAGTTGCTGAATTACTCGACAAAAATAAGGACTTCTGAGGAAGTAGCCAAACTTTTTGGCTCTTTTCTTGTAGTAAATCTCGCATTTTATAACTGATTTTCGAGAGAATAAGCTGATATAATTAGAAATAACTAGCTCATTTTGTTTGATATTTCCCTATTTTCAAAATCCCATCCTTAAGTAGTTGAATCGTATTATGCGATTATAATTTAGAATGGAACAAATGAACCATTAGATGATGGAGGAAGTTCAGTTGTTGATGATTCAAATGGATTGTCTCTGTTTATGCTATTATAATCTTCTCCAGTTGGGGATAATTCGGAACGAGAGATATCATTGAAGTCTTCACCTGGTAAAGGTGTAGCGGTTTCCTCATCTGGATTTTCAAATCGAGCATATTGCCCTTTAAATGTGAGAAGTACATCGCCAACGGCACCATTACGGTGTTTTGCGATGATGATTACGGCTTTTCCTCGTAAATCATTGCCATTTTCATCTTTATATAGATGATAGTACTCCGGGCGGTGAATAAAAATCACCATATCTGCGTCTTGTTCGATGGCACCAGATTCACGAAGGTCAGAAAGTTGTGGTCGTTTAGAATCCAATGTGTTTTCTCCTCCTGGGCGATTTTCTACTCCACGATTCAATTGGGATAAGGCTAGGATTGGGATATTCAACTCTTTTGCAAGACCTTTTAATGAGCGACTAATGGTGGATACTTCTTCTTGACGACTTCCAAAGCTCATTCCCGAAGCATTCATTAGCTGTAAGTAGTCTATCATTATGAGTTTTACTCCATGTTCTTTTACTAGGCGACGAGCTTTAGTACGTAGTTCGAATACCGACAACGAAGGAGTATCGTCTACAAACATTGGTTTTCCGATAAGATCTTTAATCTTATTGTCAAGTTGTGCCCACTCATAATCTTCTAACTGACCGCTCTTAATTTTTTCGCCTTTGATTTCGCAGGTGTTTACAATTACACGGTTGATTAACTGTACATTAGACATTTCAAGTGAAAATAATGCTACAGGTATATTCTGATCTACTGCGATGTTCTTTGCCATCGATAGAGCAAAAGCAGTTTTACCCATTGCTGGACGTGCTGCAAGAATTACTAGATCGGAGTTTTGCCAGCCGGAAGTCATGCGATCAAGTGCATGGAATCCAGAAGCAATACCAGACATACCATCAGTGCGTTCAGCAGCTTTGTGAAGCATCTCGTATGCTTCAGTGATTACGCTATCAATCTGTTGATAGTCTTTTTTGAGTTTCTTCTGAGAAAGCTTAAAGAGTGAGCCTTCTGCTTCCTGCATGAGCTCGTCAATATCCTGGGTTGGATCAAAAGCTTTGTCTTGTACGTTTGCAGAGTAGGATATGAGCTCACGAGCAGTGGATTTCTGCGCTATAACTCTGGCGTGATACTCAATGTGTGAAGATGAAACGATGTTTTGAGTCAGTGAACTTAAGTAGGCTACTCCTCCAACTTCATCGAAAGTTCCGTCAGTACGGAGTTGTTCAACGACTGTCAGTATGTCTACTGGATGTTGAGCAACATGAAGTTTACTGATAGCACTGTAAACCTTTTGATTTCTTGGATCATAAAATGATTCGGGTGTTAAGATGTCGCTAATGAGTGAATAAGCGTCTTTTTCAAGTAGCAAAGCTCCAAGTACAGACTTCTCAAATTCTAGTTCTTGTGGCTGGAGTCTCCCAAGAGAATCCTCAACTTGGGAAGATTGAGGTTTACGGCGTAAATTTGTTTTTTGGAGGGTCATCTTATATAGTGGGTTAATAGGAAAGTAAAATGAAGATGCTATTGATTATTGGGCTTTACGGGAGGTGTAGGAGCGTAACAACCTGGTGCCGCTGAATTATCTATTATTCGGGTTCTGCCTAATCTATCGTAGGGAAATGTTTTACGGGATAAGTTGACATCTGCTTTATCTACTAGAGAAGAATTGGCGCGCAATGTAAATGGAAATAGTAATTTCTGGAAATCAAAAGCTGGCCAGAAATGATTTTCATTTCGCTCGTTTGGGGGAAGTTCTGACTCAAACAAACATGCAAATACTCTTTTGTTATCTGAAACTTGTGAAGTATTCAGT
>JABZGM010000370.1 GCA_015259235.1 Alloprevotella sp.
CGTTGATGAGCTTGCCTTCTTTGGTATAGCTCGCCAAATACCCCGGCACTAATTGTTTAAGACGCTCCAGAGCTTTTTTGCGTTCTGATAGTTTCACGTTGTTGTCGTGTACACGCTTGCTCAATGTGTCTATAACAAGGATATTCTCCGCGGTGGATTCTGTGGCGCGTTGATGTGCGCGCGCAATGGCTTGTTGACTTTCGGCAAGTTGGCGCGTTTTTGCGCTTGCATCACTCGAAGATGAAGAATAAGCGCGGCAAGCCTCAACGATTCCCCAAATGATAGGTCCTATAATCAAGGCAGCACCCAAAGCCAACAGCGCGGTAGTGAGCGCACCAGCCGCCACGGTTGAAATACCAAAAGCAGCAGCCAATCCTTTTTGCACAAAAGCAAATGCTAAAGACACGGTACTGGCTATCTTTTGAATGTTGATGCACCCCAATAGCGTACGACCAAAACTCAACAAACCAACACCTGCGACGCGAACCACGTTGTATAATTGACCAAAGGAAGACACAAGAATGGCAACTTGTGAGGCGGCTGCCAAGTATGGCTGAAGTCCTACCACAATACTACCGATTTTAGCCTTGATTCCACCGATGTAGTTTTGTAGCTGTTTCATCTTACCTGCGTCAGTCTGCGCAAGTTTCGCGTTCATTTCGCCGACGTTGTTAGTGATAACCTTTGCAAGCGTGGCGGCACGCTCGCTCTCGCTGCCATATTTGAGGATTTGCTCCTCGGCTTCGGTGAAGGTGATGCCCACACGGCGCAAGGCACTGGTCTGTCCCTGCATCGCTTTGCCCATTAGGTTGCCAATGCTCACCGCGTCTTCTTGCGTGGCATTCACCCCCTTTTGCTGCGCGAGGAGGTTGTTCATCGCGGGGATAAGGGTGCGCAGGGTGCTGGCTTGCGTCAAGAAGGTAGACACCTGCTGCGCGCCGGCATTTTGCACGCTGCCGCTGATGATGCCCAACTCTTTTTGCGCAGTCGTCACCGCCTTGATGCTCTTGATGTCGTCCTCCGTCGCGTCCATGCGCTGACGCATCACCACCTCGAGCTTCTTCGATGCCACCGCCGCGTTGCTGTATGCCTCGGCATAGCTGCCCAACACCCCCTGCAATCCCGACACCGCGGAGCGCAAACCCACATAGAGCTGGCTCACATTTGCCGCCTGCAACAGCAATTCCTTGCGAACACTGGCGGCGCGGTGGGCTGAACTCTCCGCGCCGCTGGCGGCTTCTTGGAGTTTCGACTTAGCACCCTGCGCCACCTTGGTGATGCCTTCGATGGTGGAAGCTAGGGTTTTGAGGGCGGTGTCTTTGACTACGGTGACAACGCTGAAGGTGGCATTTGCCATGGCGTTAGGATTTTAGGGGGTGAACACTAGGG
>JABZGM010000371.1 GCA_015259235.1 Alloprevotella sp.
GGCTTTTGCCACGCTGTCAACGCGTGCAAATTCTACGCGGTTGTTACCCAATTCGGGAAGAAGTTCAGAACGATTGACACGGAAATTGAAACGCGCGATGAATCGATCGGCACGTGTCTTGACGGGTTCGGGTTTGGGAGTGACGAAAACCGTAGTAAATTTAGGACGATATTCTTCTTTCACCAAACGGCTGAGGAGGTTGTAGCGCATTTCGCCTTGTTCGCAACCTGCACAACCTTGCACTTGTTCATCCACAACGAGGCGGGCTTTCTTAACCCAGGCTACATTGGGCGCAGCGAGGACGAGAGAAATGGTTTGCGCGCTGCCGTTTTTGTGGTAAACGGGTTGCGTTCCTGCAATGTTGTGACGTTTCCACATAATCTGACGGTTGCGACCGCCGACACTCACTGCTGGGAAGGCATAAGTTTGTGTGCCGTCTTCAGAAACGAGTTTTGGAGTGAGGGTGAGCAGGGTACGAGAACCGAGTGCTACTTGATCGAGTACGACATTGACACCGAAGCGGATGCTATCTTTCGCAACCTTGGGGGTGGTTTGTGTAAAGGCGACACGGCCGTTATAATTATCGGCTGCAGCTGGCATTGCGAAAGCCACAGCAGCAAGAGCTAATAATATCTTCATTAGAGACTAGACGTTAGAGGGTAGAGGATCACAGACCCTTTTATGCTCGCCACGACAAGCGTGGCTCGGTTAATTAGAAGCTAGAGATTCTAGGAACACTAGAAAAACTAGAGACACTAGACAACGAACTGTTTATTTGAGCACGTAGACGAGAGAGAGTCCTGCGCGAGTTACGCCCCAATAGTTAGAATTTCCATCTTTCGCGAGTGTACCGCATTTACCGCAAGCAAACTTATCATAGTCTACATAAGCATAACCAGCACCAATCTCTGCTTCAAGACTGAAACGACGAGAGAGGGGAAGTTGATAACCCACGCCAACACCTGCACCTGCGAACCAACCTTCATAACGGCTATCTTTCACTGTATGAAAAAGATTGAAGGGCATCGACACGTTGCCTGCATTAAAGCGTCCAGCGTGCGCGTGCGCACCTACAAACCACCCATTAAAGCGTTCGCAAAACCAATAGCGCCACTCGGGCTGTACGGTGAGATGACGAAACTTTGAGTTGTCAGCCGTATTGTAAGTCAGAGGATTGAATCCCACTTGAAAATCAAGCGTCTGTTTTTTATTAAGACCAAGTTCCAAGCTAAGATTAGGAGAATGCACCACATCGAGCAACACATTGTGTTTAAGAACCACGCGCTGTGCATGCACAGATGTAGCCGCGAGTGCAGTAAAGAATAGCAGAGCAAAAGCTTTCTTCATATCTATTTTTTTGTGCTTTATTATTGAGACGTACGT
>JABZGM010000372.1 GCA_015259235.1 Alloprevotella sp.
AGTTTAATCATGCGTTTGGCTAACTCAGAAATTTTGACAGAATGTCCCATGTCAAACACATAGATATGTCCTCCATTTCCAATCGTTGCAGCTTGAAGCACAAGTTTACAAGCTTCAGAAATGAGCATAAAGTATCGTACAATTTCTGGGTGCGTCACATAGACAGGGCCGCCATTGCGAATTTGCTCGCGGAAGGCTGGGACAACGGAACCATTGGAACCTAGAACATTGCCAAAACGAGTAGTAATAAATTGACAGTCGTGGATATTGCGCTTGTCGTTGTTAAGGCTTTGGCAATAAATCTCGCAGACACGTTTGGAACATCCCATAATATTGGTGGGATTGACAGCCTTATCCGTGCTCACCATCACAAAAGTTCGTACACCATATTTTACGGCAAGGTTGGCTAGTTTAATGGTTCCATCGATGTTATTGAGTACACTCTCTGTGGGATTGTCCTCCATCATCGGCACATGTTTGTAGGCTGCGGCATGAAAGATGATTTCGGGATGATTTTTTTTGAAAAATTCCTCCAAACGATGGTGGTGGCAGATGTTGCAGACCACGGTTTTACAAGGTATGTTGGAAAATTCTCGTTGCATCATCACACGCACATCATGCAAAGGAGTCTCTGCCATATCTAAAAGCAACAAACTCTTAGGAGAGAATTGTGCCAATAGACAAACTAGTTCTTTGCCGATGCTTCCTGCAGCGCCTGTGACCAGAATGTGCTTTCCTTGCATCTTGGTGCGGATAGCGTCCATGTCCACCTCTATCTCTTTGCGTGGTAACAAGGAGGATAGTTCGATATCAAGCAGGTTGCTGTTGGACAACCCATAGAGTCCTGTGAGGTGGTTGCGCTTTATATAACCTTCAAAGTGGATGCGAACCATGATGCGCAAACATATCATGAGTACCATGGACAGCAAGCACTGTAACAACAAATCGCGGGACCTTATCGTTTGTCCTATCGAATCTGTGTGAAAATTGATGCGTAGGAACATGATGATGGCAAAGCCCAATAAAAGAGCTCCACTGATGCGAAGTACATCCTTAGGCGTCACTCGACGGGCTGGAGCTAGATAGGGGTGGAAAACACGAAATCCCACAAGATAGGCAGGTAGATAAGCTATCAAAGTGAGCAATACAGGCAATACACTTACCCCTTCCAAACTGTGGTTAGCATAGAAGGCTGTAATTCCTGCCAAGAGGATAAGGACGCAATCGGCTATTAGTAAATACCAATAGGGAAGTGCATCGTAAGAAAGATACCAACGAATGAATTTGTTCAGCATTAGCTTTGGAATATGTTTATCCCTTTGGGGAAATTGTGCTTATAATATTGTTTGATGCAGAAACTGCTGTTTTTGTGCTTAATAT
>JABZGM010000373.1 GCA_015259235.1 Alloprevotella sp.
TCTTTCAGCAAAACACCCTCCTCCAAGTTCTCTTGCGCTACACCGTGCTCGATGTGTCCGACCATCTGCTCATCATGCGCCCCTATCAGATCGCTGCCACCGAGCGCATCCTCTGGAAGGTGCGTTCTGCCTACATGAACAAGGTGAAGAGCGGACCCCAATCGGGCGGCTATGTGTGGCACACCACCGGCAGCGGCAAGACGCTGACGAGCTTCAAGGCGGCGCGACTAGCCACCCAACTCGACTTCGTGGACAAAGTGTTTTTCGTGGTAGACCGCAAAGACCTCGACTATCAGACCATGAAGGAGTATCAGCGTTTTCAGCCCGACAGCGTGAATGGCAGCATCGACACCCGAGCCTTGCGCGACAACTTGGAGAAGCAGGACAACAAAATCGTGGTGACCACACTGCAAAAGCTCAACATCCTGCTCAAGAAGGAGAGTGCGCTGCCCATCTATCGCAAGCACTGTGTCTTCATCTTCGATGAGTGCCACCGCTCACAGTTTGGCGAAGCGCAAAAGAACCTCCAAAAACGCTTCAGCCACTACTATCAGTTTGGCTTCACTGGCACGCCCATCTTCGCCGAAAATGCCCTCCAAGAGGGAGAAACCACGGCAGCCGTGTTTGGTGCGCTCCTCCACAGCTACAAGATCACCGATGCCATCCGCGACGACAAGGTGCTCAAGTTCAAAGTGGACTACAATGAGGTGCGCCCTGTGCCGGTGCTCTTCCCCCCTTGCGATGCGATGACGGCTCAGCCCACGGCAGCTGCTCCCGAAGGCACCAGCGAGAATGTGGGAGAGGGTTCAAAAAACGTTGGAGATTTTCCGAAAAACGTTGGAGATTTTTCCGAAAACGTTGGAGATTTTTCTGAGAACGATGGAGAAGATTCCTCAAACGATGGACTTTTTGCTGCCGAAGCAGCCACCTCGGGCGTGCCAGCCTATCGCATGGCAGAGCGCGTGGACGACTTTGAAAAGCTCTCCAATGCCGATGTGCAGGCTGCACTGATGCACCCTCGTCGCATTGCCGAAATCTCTGCCTACATCCTCAAGAATTTCAAAAACAAGACCCACCGCATGGTGTCGGGTGTGCAGGGATTCAATGCCATGCTGGCTGTGAGCAGTGTGAAGGCTGCCCGTCTCTACTATCACGAACTGAAACGACAGATGACTGCGCGAGGCATGAATCTGCGCATTGCCACCATCTTCAGTTTTGCGCCCAACGAAGAGCAGAGTGGCAAGGGCGACATTGTGGACGAAACGTTCAACCCCAACGAGATGGACGCCTCTGCCAAGGAGTTTCTCATGCAGGCCATCGACGACTACAACCTTATGTTTGGCACCAGCTTCACCATC
>JABZGM010000374.1 GCA_015259235.1 Alloprevotella sp.
GCAAGAAGAGCGCAGAGAACTTCAATATCAGCAGGATAGGGAATGGCGCAATCGGGTATTTCTCGAGCGCAATGCTTCGCAAGAGCAGCAAGATCGGCTTTTCCATCAACAGCGACAGCAGTTTCTCCAGCAGCAGGTGGTGGCAGCCGTCACCAGTGTGCGTGACAAATATGAACTCCCTCCAGAAGTGCCTTTCTAATTCCCCCGAACGACTGTTGGTCAATCCTTGAACGTCTGTTCGTAAGTCCTAGCATCGCTGCAGAATGCACCGCAAGGGCTGTTGGTCAATCCTTGCACGTATGATAGTCAGTCCTAGCATCGCTGCTGGATGAACTTGAATTTTTATTGATTGCAAACCTTCTTTCCAAATATCTATTCACCATGAAACTCACACCTTGTCTTTTGTCCGCACCGTCTTCATCGGACGATGCTCTGCTTTTTTCCGAAATGGAAATCCTCACTTCGCAACAATCCGCTATTGCACCTCCGCCTTCGCCAGTAGGGCAGGGGGAAGTAGCTTCGATTTCGCAACTTCTCCGCGCTTCCTCCGCATCTCCCGAGTCTGTGCTTGCCAGTTCCACTGCCGTAGCCCAGCAGGAGTGCCAGCAGATGCCGACTTCCGTGGTACAAAGGGGGAGCTCAGTAGCCCTCACCGCATCCAATGGCAGTTCCTCAGCCCTCACGGCAGCGGCACAGCAGGAGAAGCAGCGCGAACGAACGGCATTTCTCGAACGCTACAATCCGCAGGTGTGTCGCCTCATGGCACTCGATGCCGACCGTTGTTTTCGCGGTAATGCACCGTCTCTGGTACGTGTGAAACGCGACTATGGCGTGCAGACTGCCGTGACGTGGATGACCATCCAACTGAGCGAGACGGCACGACTGTGGGGCAGTAGCGACAAGATTTCGGGAGAGATGTTGGAGGCTGTAGCAGAGTCGTTTGTGGGCGAATACAGTCATCTGAACTTGGCAGAGATTGGGCTCTATCTTTCGCGTCTTCGTGCTGGAGTGTATGGCAAGGTGGCGTATGGAAAACTCACGCCAGACCACATGGTGAGCCATGTGCAGACGTTTTTGGCGCAGCGTTCGCGCGAAATCGATGTTTTCCGTCGCGAACAGGAGCGCATCGACCGCCAGCGTGAGCGCAAACGCTGGGCTTCCCGTGCTGTGAGCCACGAGGAGGCGAAACGCCGCTATGCCGAAGCGCTTGCCCTCTGCAACAACGATCCCGACCGCGCGATTGAATATATGAAGAGAGTTAGACGTTAGAGGGTCGCAGACCCTCTAATCTCTAACGTCTAATACATATTTTCCGCTGGAAATTTGTTGGTATGGGAAAAATGTTT
>JABZGM010000375.1 GCA_015259235.1 Alloprevotella sp.
TCAGTAGCCTCAGTGGGAGCATTGCGACGTTGCATCTCCACTTCAAAGAGATGATTGACATATCGATCAACTAAATCTCGGGTGTTTTGGCTATAACAAATCAGATTTACCTCGCCTCTTGCATATTTCTCCAGTTCTTCCACCTTTTTCAGGCTCAGTGCTCCCCAGCGATGGGCATAAGCGAGATCCATCATCTCACGCAAGCCGCGGAATTTCTCATATTCCATCTGCGTATACAGCTGGTCTTCATTGACAATTCCGTGAGCACGGAGTTGAAGTAGGAAAGCTGGCGAAAGCCGATAGACATCTTTCCAGTTCTCTTGGCGAGCAGCTTCGCCCCATCTGTGGTAGAACGCAAGAAACATCGGAGCTACGCGATCAAACTCACCCTGCATGTTCGATTCGCACACAGGGAGGGCGTAGTTCAATGGGAATCCTTCAGAGATAGGATAGGTTGCATCATCGCGAAACCCAAAGGGTTCCTTGTAAGTCTCTTGTGGGGCGTACCAATAAAACAGTTGGCAGAGGGTGTAAGCATGGGAGAATATCAACTCAGGCCGACGTTTCTTCACCATGCGTTGGAGAGCAATGATCAAACTATCGAACTTCCAGAAATGGGTCCATGGATCTAGCCCGCCGTTATCGCCCAAAGGATACCCCTCCAAAGGCAAGGACAGCACATTCGTTCGACTAAAGAGCCTGAGATAACTCATCATCAAATCAAGAGCTAAGACTTTTTCGTCGGTGATGTCGTAACGTTCGATCCAACCTTTCCAGAGTTCCGGGTAAGGGAACTGATTTACCTCTGTGGCACCGTTCCACATAAAACCGCCGTCATAGAGACATAGCGTTTCTCCCCTTTCGTCTTGGTAGGTGAGTTCCTTGTTATCCTCAAGGATTTGGGCAAAATCGTCATAGATAGCTTTGACATCTTTTTCTGTAAAGGGGAAGAGTTTGGACAAATCTAGTTTGGATTTGCTGGTTCCCCTGGAGAAGATTCGAGCAAGCAAAGACTTTTTCTTGGAATCTATGGACACCCACTGCGAAACAGGGCTTGCGGCGAAACGTTCTGCGTCAGCAAATGGATTTTCAAAGGGGAGTTTTGGCAGCTCTGTGGGAGTAAACAAGCTGAAACGTAGTTGACTGTCGCCTGCATCTCCCACTTGCGCTGCTTTAGCTTCACTCTTTCCGGCTGCGGCTCCACTGTCAGCAGCACCATCCTCAGAGTTTTTCTTCTCCGACTCAGTCACTTCTCTAAACTTCTCGCGCAAAATGGCACTGCCCTCACGGAGTTCCACCAGACAATCGGCTATATAGTCGCCATTCGTACAC
>JABZGM010000376.1 GCA_015259235.1 Alloprevotella sp.
CAGTGGTAAAACATGGGAAGAGAAAAAGATTTCAGCAAATCTCACTCAAGGTAGCACCATCTCTGCCATCGGTCTCCGAGTTAAGGGCGGTTCTGACAAGTACCAACTCAATATTGGTAAGCTCGAAATCAACGATGATAGCTTCTTGAAGCCTGCAGAGTTGAAAGACCTCATGGTAGAAGTAAAAGCAGAAACCAATAAGTCTATGACCGCTAAGCTCTCTTGGGGCGTAGATGCAGAAGCTAAGACTCGCAAGGCCAACGACCTTCTCTACAATGACGAGGCTAACATCGATCACTTTGAGGTACTTTACAAAAACGGTCAAAATGGAAAAGTTCAAGTAGTAGGTCTCACCTCTCAATGGGCGGCTATTGTTCCTAATTTTGAATTGGAAGATGGTGCAGATCCCTACTTTGGCGTTCGTGCTGTTTCAGCTGACCTCAAGCAATACTCTACTGTTAAATGGCAGAAAGTAGCTCGCGATCCTAAAGCTCCCCAAATTGCTGAAGTCGATCCTTATGGTGTTTCTGCGATGAATCCTAACAGTGAAGGTGCTGAAATTGCGCGTCAACAACGTTATGTAACAGATGTAACCACTACTGGTGCAACCCAAGACCTCAACTATCACGCTAATGGTCCTGTGGCTGATGGAACTCAATATGCTGATGCCCGCAACCAAGTACTCAAGGTGAAGCAAGGTCAAAAGGTGACACTCACCATCAAGTGCTTCGACACAAGCAACCTCACCAAGAAGGACGGTCTCCGTTGGTGCTTCGCTGGTGGTTGGATGGATCTTGATGGTTCTAAATCGTTCAATCCAGATCCTATCGCAAGCAACCCCAAGGAAGGAGAACAAATCTTCAAGGTTGGTAAAGTGCGTGCTGGTACTCCTGAATTCGAAACTCAAGGTATCTCTACAACTTTCGAAGTTCCTGCTGACGCTCGTCCTGGTAGAAGCCGCCTCCGCATCGTCTTCTCTGATGCTTGGTTTGCAGGTGCATTCTTACCCACAGGTCTTCACAACAAGGGCTTTACCATCGACTTCGGTGTAGAAATCGAAGGTGACCACCAAGGTCGCATACCAAACGACTTCCACGACCAAGGTGCTGCTGACGAACCCGATCGTATCAAGGACGAAAAGCCCAACGTCCCCACTGCAATCAATAAGGTATATGATGAAGTAAGCCACGCAAACTATGCAGATGGCGTACTCCAATTCACCAACGTCCAACAAGCTTGGGTATATGGTGCAGATGGTAAGTTCGTTCTCGGTTCTAACGGCGAAGCCATCAACACACAAGACCTCGTTCCTGGTGTTTACCTCGTGAAG
>JABZGM010000377.1 GCA_015259235.1 Alloprevotella sp.
GGATCGTTTGACCAAAACTACTAAAACATCAGAGGCAGCCTATTTCCTCGGCAAGAATCCTCACCCCGATCTCTATGGTGGTTTCAATACTCGCCTCACTTATGCTGGTTTCGACCTCGGCATTGACTTTAGTTTCCAACTCGGTGGTCACATCCTCGACAAGGACTATGCTGACTTGATGAATGGTCTTTCTGGAGAATTCGGTGGATCGGCAGTGCACAAAGACGCGCTGACCAAGTCCTGGTCGCCCACCAATCGCCATGCGAAGTATCCTCGCTTGCAGGTTGGAACGGCTTTGACCACGAACCGCTCAAGTGATGTAGACATTTACTACGTGAGTGCTTCGTTCTTGAGCTTGAACAACATCAACTTCGGCTACACTGTGCCTAAGGAGTTCTTGTATCGCTATGCCAAGGGACAAGTGCAAAACCTCCGTCTCTATGTTGCTGCCGACAATGTTCACTACTGGTCTGCACGTAAGGGTCTCGACCCACGTCAATCTGTGTCTACGACCAAACAGGTGCAATACTCTCCCGTACGCACTATCTCTGGCGGTCTTACACTTACGTTCTAGAATCATTTAGATATTAGACATATTAGACATTAGATGTTAGACATTAGATGTATCTTATTTGATGTTTAATGCAAGATGTCTGAGACACAGCGTTTGAAGTTGAAAGTCATAGATTAAAAACAACAGATAATAGCCCCTTGCCGCATGGCTCTAACGTCTAAAGTCTAAGTTCTAACGTCTAAAATAAAGCATTTCCACAATGAAATCTTCATATCTCCACCTTTTGAATCAAAGCACGGCTGCCGTGCGTGCTACGCTTCGCACAGTGCGCCACCAAGTGCCAGCCCTCGCGCTCGCTGGTGTGGCTTCACTCTCGCTCTTCACTGCCTGCATGGAAGATGCCCTTCCTTCTGACATGTACACCCAAGAACAACTCAACCAAAGCCCTAAGGCAAAAGAAGGAGCCTTTTGGGCGATTCCTTCTAGCATCGTGCAGCCTACTGGCGACCACTGGCAGTTTGGTTGGGGCACCTTGATGCACATTCGCGACGTGATGACTGGCGACATGACCAAACCTTTTTTGAACTACGACCACTTCCGCGCCTACACACAAAACCTAGCCCTGGGACAAGACTACACTCGTGGTGACTTTGTCTATATGGCTTACTATGATGTGATCCTCGCTGCCAACACTTGCATCAAAGGATATGTGGCAAACGAAGCCAACCTCAGCGATGGCGAAAAGGGACTCTTGAGTGCTGCTTATGCTTTCCGCGGACTCTCTTATCTCGAACTCGCTTCGATG
>JABZGM010000378.1 GCA_015259235.1 Alloprevotella sp.
TCAATATTATATTGAATGACATTCCTGGCATAAGTGAATTGCTTGTAGCGTGAGTTTTTACCTATAGAGCTACCTTCTTTGTAGTACTTACTATCGCCTATGAAATAGAGGTCTTCTCCATCTATCAAAGATTTGTCACGATAGATATGGTCGACGATTTTACCGTCTTCTTGATTTTTTAATTCCATGGGAATTGAAGAATCCCCAATCAAACAGTCTATCATATCTTCAAAGACGATGTTGAAATTGCGTACCAACAAGCGTTCGCTTTGCAACTTCTTTTGCACCACTTCTTCTGCTCGTTCGTAGAAAGCATAAAGCAAATGCCAAAGTTGAACCAACTCATCGGTAAAGTACTTGCCTCTCATCCCTCGCAGTCGACGCGTGCCCTTGCCACTTTCTATCATTGATGCTATGCGATGTGGTTTCTCCGTCTCAAAGTTGAGATTATGTTTCACCACAAAATGATAGCTCTGTCTCAGATAGTCGAGTGTGGAATAGAACAAACAAATCAGTTCTTCATCATAGTTGATGGTCTTTTCCTTGGTTTTGCAGTCCAGATAATAAGGTTTGTTGCCTTTCAGCAGAGGAGACGTTGTACGAATGGTTTTTGTCCAGTGTACTTTATACTTTCCACTGTGCATAATGGTGGCAATGTGGGTGAAGAGAGATTGATGCGTTTTGTTGAAGAGCAAGAGAGCTAGGACGTGGTCTAGCATAGTCGCGTCTCCCTCGCCACGATGTTCCACCACTCCGGCAAGACTTCTTTGTGATGTGATTTCGTTGTCCATGTTTCGCTCATTGAAGAGCGAAATGGCTTGATAGAGCCACGCAGACAAGTTGAAGAGAAATGCCTTGTCGTCAGACGTGAGTTTTTTATTGTCTTCCGATATGTTGAGCAATTGTCCTGGAGTATATCGTCCAAAAGCTTTGTTCTCAATGATGAAAACCTTCGGAAGGATGAAAATTGTTTCAGACGAAGCTACATCATAGTAATAACCTACATACGGCAACTTTATGCGCCCTTCATTCAATTCGATGAGAGCAATGTCTGTTAAAAAGGACACGTCTTTGGGGCTGTAAGGATAGTCTTCAAAAAATATCTTCACTTCAACAAAACTTTTTCGTTATTCTTCCGCATTGTTTTCCTCAGTATCATTAGGAGGAGTGCCATCTTCCTCTTGTGAGGTCTTGTCTTCTATAGGATCCACACCGATATATTGCATAAATCCCACTAGAATATTCATGCCATTCTCTCCGTGCAATTCGTTAAAACTGAATTCCTCTTCTTCATTGTCTTGGAG
>JABZGM010000379.1 GCA_015259235.1 Alloprevotella sp.
GAATGCGCGGTGTATTTACCGCAGGCGTTTTGGACTATATGCTCGACAACGGCATCACCTTTTCTTATGGCATTGGGGTTTCGGCTGGTGCGTGCCACGCGATGTCTTATTTGAGCAAACAGCGAGACAGAGCACGCAAGGTTTCTATTGATATGTTGGAGAAATATCAATATATCAGTTGGAAACATCTGTGGAAAATGCACACGATTTTCGACCAAGAGGTTTTATATGATCGGATGGTGAATGAGATTCTTCCTTTCGATTACGACACTTGCTTTGCTAATCCGATGCGTTTTGAGATTGTGACGACCAACTGTCTCACTGGACGTGCCGAATATCACCTAGAAAACTCCGACAGCAATCGATTGCTCAACCTCTGCAAAGCCTCTAGTTCTCTGCCGTTTGTGGCTCCCATTGCCATGGTGGACGGTGTGCCGATGCTCGACGGAGGGATTACGGATCCAATTCCCATAGAACGCTCCATCGAACAGGGATGTTGCAACAACGTTGTGGTGCTGACGCGCAACCGTGGTTATCGTGACGCGGGAAGTGACTATCGTATGCCGAGATTTGTTTACAAGAAATATCCGCGACTTCGTGTTGCGCTCTCACACATCAAACAGGTTTACAACGGAAAGATAGAACTCGTGGAACGTCTTGAGGAATCGGGTCGTGTGCTTATTATTTGCCCCGAGCATCCTCTAGAAGTAGATCGTTTTGGCACGCGTACTGACCGACTGCAAGCTCTCTACGAGGAAGGGTATGCTTGCGCCGAACGCGTTTTAACCTCCAATTATGGGAAATCCTTCCTCTGATTTCCATTTCACACTCTCGCCCTCTCCATGCCGCACACGCTTCATCTTTTCAATCCATGGCACGACGAAGCACTTGCTGCCAATGTGCAATACTATTCTCCGAGTTTAGCTGGGAGAAAGTTGGCTTGCGCTCTGTCGGAATTACCACGCATTTGGGGGAAAGATGAGGATGAATGTTTGAAGATTCCAGAATCGGGACGCGTGAAAGACTTGGTTCCTCCTGACTGGTCGAAGATTCAGCACATTGCACCGTGGGGATGGGACAATCATGTGGTGGAGATATTCCAACGTCTTGGTGCACCAGACTCGTTGTTGCCCACAGAGGAACAGCTTCGCGTGATGCGTCATTTGAGTAGTCGTGTCAATGTCTCCGAGTTGTTAGCAAAAGACAGCGAACATCTTCTCCAAACTCATAGAGGAATTACCCCTTTTAGTAGCACTTTCTGTCGTTCTATGGAGGAAGTCACAGCCGCTCTCGAGCCGTTGAA
>JABZGM010000037.1 GCA_015259235.1 Alloprevotella sp.
GATTAGGCCACAAACGACATTCAGCTTCAAAACGTTCGCCAGAAATGCGACGTTGCAAGTATTCATCAAGAATGAGTTGGTTGTCGGACTCAAACATCTCAGCCCCCACCATAACTTCTTTCCCAAAGCGATCAACCAAAGTTTGAAGCACATTTTGCTCCATCCAGTGCGTGATAGGGCAATTGTGCATTTCTCCAAAGAAAACAACATCAGCGCGTGATAGGCTGTCCATCATCGCAGCGTAAAATGTAAGTTTCCCACTGTGGTCAAATAGTGCGTAGGCTTGAGGTTGTTGGGCATACGCGCTGGCGATAAAGAGAAAGTTGAGCAGAAATAATAGTTTACGCATATAATATAGGTAAAGAGATCTATTTAATTTGAGAATAGAAGACATCACTCAGCAAGAAAGAGCCAATGCCGCTGTTGGACGAGCGTTTGAAAACCACGTTGCACGTCTTCGGGACGTATGCTCTCTAGGATTTCTTCATAGCGGTTGAAGTCCTCTAAGCTTTCTCGATTTTTAATCAAGCGTTCTATAGCCGTGCGCCATGCAGAAGCATCATCGGGAGCAAGTTCATCGTTTTTGGCAATGAGGAAAGGCCGTTTCAGTTGAGCTAATTCTGCATCACTTAACGGCACTTGCTGCAAATCCTTCTCGATGCGAGTCAAAATCTCCTGGATTTTCTTTCGTTGATGAGGAGCAGCTGTCAAACTAACGTCCATCAAGAAGTGAGACCAAGGCGAAGCGTCATAGAACAGAGAAACATAAGGCGAATAAACAAGGCCTTCTTTCTCTCGAACAATCTGAATAACTCGTTGTCGAAGCGCATCTCTCATCAATTTCAAAATGAGCGATTGACGCAAACCAGGTTCATATTGACCACTCCAAAGTCTTTCGATGTGTAGCAAGTCTGTCTTTTCATTTGTATTATCTGGCAATTTCAGCCAAGACTCTGCTGCCTGACTAGGAGATGTCCAAGACGTTGTTGTCTCAAACGAAGGTTTCGCTTCTGGGATTTGGCTGAAAGCTGCAGCGATGTGCTTCAATTCTTCTTTTGCATCAAAGGTACCTGTCACAATAATGGTTGTTTGCTTCGTTGCTCCATATAAACGATGATAAAATTCAGCAATGTCATCCAACTTCATTTGCTTTAACTCCAAAGAGTCTGGCTCTTTTGTGGCAAAAGGTAGCATATGTCCAGCCCATTCATCAATCTTTTGGTTGAGCAAATGTTCTGGCGAGCGATGCAACATACGCGACAATGTGGTTTCTTTCCCTTGTTGCTGGAGCAGTTCTTTGCGAACGTCTTCAAAATCTTTGTAGCGTAATTCGGGATAAAGCCATTTTTCGCGCAAGAAATTGTAGAACAATCGACTATGCTTTGTAGCTGTCTGTCCCAAAAATCCGTGCCAATGATGCTCCATTGAAGTAATCAACGTGATGCCGTGCGACATTTGGAAATCGGGCAAGGCTTCGATCGGGAGAGTTCTTGTACCCCCCATATCCATATATCCCGCTGCTCCTTCCAAAAGGTTGTATTTGTCAATGGGGATATTGGCTGTACCTTGAGGAGCAACGACACTGATGTACATCAGACTATCGGCGGAGGGAGTGGGTTTAAGCACAACGCGTAAGCCATTTTTCAAACGCGCATCAAGAATATTGAGGTTTGAATAAGACTTCTGCTCGACAATCATTCGCTCATCATAATCAGGAAAGGTGGAAATTTCTTTCGGAATTGACACTTCTGCTGTTGTTTCCTCCTCTACCTCTTTATAGATATAGCGAGGACGACGGAGGCGCGTTCCTTTTCTCCACACCCATTCCCAAAGTTTACTGCGCTCTGCTTCTGACTCTGACGTATTGGGCTTATGATTTGTCCGAACGGCCACAAGCAAAGTTTGTTCTGCAGAGTGCATCCAGCGTTTGAGCATACGTTGCAAATCGGCACTTGTCGTTTCACTTATGCCTTCTATCAACTGTTGCCACTGCAGGGAGTCTGAAAAATAACGATCACCAACAACAGCATAGTCAATGAAATCATCGCACCACACTGCAGAACTCCGCAAACGCGTGGGATTTCTCTGCTGCAAATCAGCTATAAAATGCCGTTTTGCACTCCGCAATTCAGGATTGCACCAACCGTCGGTCGCCATTTGTTGAAAAGCTGTCACGATTTGTCGAACACTATCGCGCAAACTCCCTTCGTCTTTGGCTACAACATTGGTGGTGAAATGATTGATATGCCCTAAATACCATGCATCACTCAAAGAATTGCGCATTCCCAAAGCACGCAGTCTTCGTTCTGCCAACAGCAGCAATAATTTTCCACGCTGAATTTCCAAGGCGTCCCCCATTGTTCGCTGAGGATTTACACGATGAGGAACGATAATATCGGCAGAGGTATTTGAAAGCAATTCGTCGTGCACCACCATCACTTGTCCACCTTTTTCATATTGAAAGGTAGGAATAGATTTAGAACTTGATTTTCGAGGAATTCCTCCAAATGTTTCTTTGACCTTTGCTTGTAGTTTGTTGGCATCGATAGCCCCAACAACGATGAGTGTAGCTCTATTGGGGCTGTACCATTGCGCATAAAATTGTCGCAAACACTCGGGCGTTGTTGCAGCAATCTCATCGGGTGTTCCAATGGGAAGCCGGCTATATACTCCTCCACCGTGTTTCAAAGAAAAGAAGTCGTCATTTGTAGTATATGCTCTGATTTCTTCTTGAATAATACCTTTTTCTTGCTCTACTCTTTGGGGGAGAATGCTGATTTTGTCTAACCACTCTGCCACCATCGGTAAAGACTGTTCTAGCAAAGCCATATCTTGAGGCTGGGAAGGCACAGCGGTTTGAAAAACAGTACGATCATACCCCGTCATTGCGTTGATGTCTTGCCCAAATTTCATTCCATTTTGCTCCCAAAAGTCCACCATTGTGCGGTTGGGATAGGAGTGCGTTCCTCCAAAAGCCAAATGCTCTAGAAAATGTGCGTGCCCTTCTTGTCCCAATGCTTCAGCAGCAGAACCGACATTGAGAACCAAACGAATTTCTGCCCGTCCTGAAGGTTGGGCATTCGGCAACAACATATATCGCAAACCATTGGGTAGCGTTCCCGTCACAAGTGCTTTAGGTAAAGACACCAAGGTACGAGAATTGAAAGGAACGCTGCACCACCCCATCTGACTCCCTATTGCCCAGAGCGCAAAACTGAAGGTCAAACTGAGAAAACGAGAAGAAGATAAGCAATGAAAAATTGAGTAGCGAGGAATCAACATAACAAACCATCAATAATAGAGCGCAGACATTTTTCAGCACGAAACGAGTGTTAGATGCTCTGTAGAATACAAAGGCGAGTTCAAAGCCCTAATTGTGGCTGTGTCGTAAAGTTACCCATACACACAGCCACAAATTAAGACAAAGAGAAAAACTATTCGTAGTCTACATAGCAACGAGTGTAAGCCATTGAACCAGCATCGAAGGAGAATTCAAAATGTAGTTTTCCTGTTTTGAAATCTACGCAAGCCTTAGGAGCTACGAAGTTTTTTGGTTCACCAATATCATCCTTTTCTGCTGAAGACGTATTGAGATAAAGCAAAGGATCAGGCGTTCCATCTTGTTTAGTCTTCGTAATTTCTGCCAATTCTTCCCAACGCTCAAGCGTTTGTTCTTTTACGATTTGCTGAGCTTTATCCCAAGTAGAGAAATAGTACTGAAAAGGAATGCGACGTGTGGGCGCATCCAAAGCGTCTTTAGCATCGGCAATGAAGTTTATTGAAGCACTCTCTCCTGATTTAACGTTATCGAAAGTCAATCCATCGAGTGTCACATCGAATTCACCGAAAGAATCCTTGCTCCAATGTAGGATTTCCATTACCTTCTTATAGTTATCTCCAGCGTTTTCACCATACCAGAACTCGTCATTGCCAACAGTGAGCATATACAAGAGATAACGCTGATAATTAGTAAGTCCCAGGGGATTGTACGTCATTTTCAACACAGGTTTCTCTGGGGTAGACTGCTCACTCAACGTAATGATGGTGTAGTCTTCCAAATCACGTTCAAAAGGTTGGGCGAATGGTTGCATATTCTCATAACCTGGGAAATATAAACGCGCATGGAGTTTCTTGACGCCAAGAACTTTGGTGAGATCAACGCCCAAATTATCTTTGTAACCTTTGATAAGTTGCTGCTGCACCTCTGTTAGTTGTGGCGCATCAAGGGTACGTACAACAACGCTATCTAAATTGGTCAAAGGATATTTCTCAGTACCAACTGTAAGTTCTCCATTATTTATGGTCATTGGCTGGGATTTCAATACAGAAAAATCCCACATCTTGCTGGAAGTTGGTGTATAAACACCAAGTGTTTGCGCAGAAACTGCACCTACTCCGCATAGCAGCATCATGACTGCTAGAACTCTACGCTTCATCGTACAAAGATTTTGGTAGACTTATCCTTCACGCGGAGCACATACAAGCCACTTACTGGGACACTGCCCAATGTTTCAAACTGCGCATTACGCTGCACGTGAGTAGCCACTAGTTGCCCATTGAGCGAATAGAGTGCAGAAACGGTGCCAACAGGAGCATTCACCAAGACTTCTTGGCCTTGTACTTCCCACAATGCACGTTGCTGAATGGGAGCAATGCCTGTGGGCAAAACAGTAAATTGTAGCGAACCAAAATTTGCCAATGCAAAACTCTCGGTAGTGCCGTTTTGGGTGAAATGCACTTTCCCATCTGAGAAAGTAATCTTTAGATGCTTTGCAGAGAAGGATTTGATTTCTTTGCTGCCATCAAACAATTTGATGGCACCTTCTTCTGATTTGTGTTCGTCACTAACCGTTTGTGCCAAAGCTGGCACTGTGGCTAACAACAAGAACAATGCTGTGTAGAATTTTTTCATATCGTAATTATTGAAGTGATTTGTGATGAATGGACTACAAGGTTCCGCAAACAATGAATAGATTTACAGAACTATTCTTCCAAACAACTGATATTCTTATTTTGACATTAAAGTCTAATCTGTTCAGATTCTAATGACCGATTGGGGTAAAGTAATTATTCTCCTAACCTTAAGCGAGGCCAGCCGAAATTTTGACTCGCGCGATCATTATATAAGTATTCGCCTTTAGGAATTGGGAGATTCCAACGATAATCATTGGGAGAAATTAGGGCTTTATGCGACAAACCTTTCGTCCAATTGCGAAGAAGGGTTTGTCGATAGCGTTTCAAATCGAAAAAGCGTTCGCCTTCTCCAAGAAACTCTAACTGTTTCTCTTGCAAAATAGCCGACAACAGAGCGTCTCCTTCTAAATTGCTGACTAACAATGTGGCTTCACGCTGACCCAAATAGTCATTCATTGTGGCAATGGCTTCCGTAGATTTTCCTTGATGTGCCAAAGCCTCAGCTAAGATAAAGTAAGCACCGGCTGTGCGATACAAACTTACATAATGCGTTTCTCCAGAATTGCCACCATTTGTTCGAGACCAATTCACGGCGTTGTACTTGCCAAAACAATTCTTCATCTGTCCGAGAGGAGAATCAGGCAACTTCTTATCGAATACACTGGCATTGCGCCGCAAATCTGTCTGTCCGAATCTAGACAGCACCGTAGGATTCACTGTAAAACAATCGCCCGTTTGGCGATCATACACGATTTCTGTGTAAAAGTATCGGTTGATATAGGGAGCAAATATGCGCGCTTCACATTGATTTCCTTGCCATAATTGTTGGTAAACCTCACGCTGCAGCGATGCTGTCCCTCCTTTTTGCGTAATTACCAAGCGTGCCCAGCGTTCTGCTGCGGCATAATCGCCTGCATACAGTTCTAATTCTGCTCGCAAATAGGCAGCGGCGAGTGGAGTAAACCAATGTTGCTGACGGGAAGTTGCAGAAGTATTTGCTGAATTGGGGGCGGAAAAACTAGCCAAAGGGGTGCTACGTTCCAAGATGTGACGAATGCTGTCGATGCTCTCGCCTACCGAGAGACGTGGAGAAGCTGTCATCTGCAAACGCTCTTTGAAGATAATACCTGCACTATCTGAAGCCGACGTAGGAATGGGCGCAAAAGCACGAAGTAACTGAAAATAAGCATAGGCTTTTACTCGTTGACTCTCCAAAGCAATGTCTTGCAACTCTTGCGATTTAGGCAAAGAATCTACTCTTTCTTGCACAGTATTGGCGACTGCAATCGTTGAATAATAACGTGCCCACAAATCATTTCCCAAAGTTGTTAGCTCGTCAGCATCAAAACTTGCCAATTTCTGTAGGGAAGGATTGCTGCGGAGCTTATAAGTGGGGCGAAAATCATCGCTCAACACGGAGAACGTGAAATGCTCTAAGGGAAGATTGGTATAAGCCGTTGCCAATAATTCTCTCGCGCTCTGAGCATCTACGATGGCATTCGGGTCGGCATATCGGTTTTCGTAAGGTACATCGAGCGAACAACCTTGAAAAAGAGATACCCATCCCCACAAAATTGCGCCCACAATGAGAGAAGGACGCTGCCACTTGGCGCAACGTACAAAAAACTGATGAGTGCAGAAAGATAACTTCATCGAGATAAGTATTATAGATTAGAACGTGAGATTGAGATTGAACGCAACAACCGGCTGCAATGTCCCAGAAAGACGACCGCTTTCAGGGTCGGATTCGGCATAACTAGTCAGCGTAAAGAGATTGGAAGCCTGAATGCCACAATACGCATACTGCACCACGTAGCCTATATGCTGTAATAAATTGCGTGGAATGCGATAACGCAAAGAAAGCATCGACAAGCGCAAATAGTCACTTCGACCAACATTGGTGGAATTGGCGTACTGAAGCAGTGTCTGTGAAGCAGACGAAACAAAGCGCGTGTGATAAACTTTGTTGTTATCTCCCTTGTTCCACCACGTTTTTTCGGTCATTCCTGCCACGGCATTGCGATAAGCCTCATCACTCATCCGCGCGTATTTATAATTATATCGGCGAACTCCCCCCGACACATAGTAGAAATCAGCATCGAGCGTGAAGGACTTCCATTCGAAAGTAAGTCCAAACGTGCCAGTATAAGGAGGTGTCGTAAATCCTAAAGCAACGAAATCAGAGCGTTTGGGATTATCGTGCAGTTTCATCGGATTCCCTTGCGGAGAAACAAAGGTGGGTAACCCCGTAGTAGCGTCAATGCCAGTGGCAGTGAGTCCGTAAAGCACATCGTAAGGCTTTCCTACCTCAAAAACAGGAAGAGGGTCACTGTCGTTTAAGTATAATCTATCAGTGAAATAAAGACTTACTACGCGATTTCTATTGTAAGACAAAGAAGCGCGTGCTGACAATCTTACATCTCCTTGCGAGAGAATGCGATAGTTAGCCGAAATCTCATATCCCTCATTGCGCAACACCCCAATATTTCGCGTCATTGTGGTGAAACCATTACTTAAAGGAATAGGGACTTCTAGGAGAGCATTACTAGTTTGCCGACGATAAAGGTTGAAATTGAGCGACAGTTTTCGCCATAGTTCAAATGAAAGAGAAGCATCATAAGTATCGGTATGTTCTGCCTTCAGTTGAGAATTATAGAGGGCTTGGAGTTGCAACAACCGCGTGTCGGAGTAGAACTCAGTGTTGTGGTATGAGAACGTGCCAATGGTTGCTGCAGCAGAAACACCAGATAGGTTTGCAGTTTGCCCAAAAGAGGCTCGCACATTGAGATTACTCAAAATGTCTTGCGATTTCAACCATTCATATTGCGTAGGCGTCCAACCTAAGCCTACCGCCCAAGCCGTATTCCAACGATGCTGTGCAGGTAACAAAGAAGAGGCATCGCGTTTGTAACTAGCAAATAAATCGTAGGTATTTTGATAAGAATAGCCCCCCACGAAGCCAACTCCGAATTGACGGTTACGTTCGGTCATGCTACCCACTGCTGGCTTGCGGTTTCCGCTTAAAGATTGGTTGATCAATGCAGCAGACATCTTGGTGCCGACACCATAGCCCGTCAGACTTGTATTGTCTAAGTCGGACTGATAGGCATCAACATTCGCCCCCAGTGTGAGATCGTGTACCTCGTTCCAACTACGGTTGTAAGTCAAACGGAAATTGGCACTAATGTTTTGCTGCGTATCCTTAGAACGACTGATGCGTCCGCGCTCATTGGGACGCGCACCACTCTCACGCTCACTCCAAGCTGTAGAGGGAGTAAAATTCGTTTCTTCGTTCAACACGAAATCCAAACCTACCACGGCGTCAAGACTTAGATATTTCCAAGGCTTCAAATTGAGAGAAGCATTTAACCCTCCACGCTTGTCACCGCCCGTCTTACTGTATTGGTGCAAAAGGTCATTAAGCGTAAAATTACTGCCCTTATTGCCATACGACCATAGTTTTCCTGTTCTACTCTCATAAGGATTGAGCAAATAGACCAAGTCAGAAGGCGAAGCATCAGTACCATTGGGTGTTTCTATTTGACTATATCCCATATCTGCGCCAATCGATGCATAGCCAATGTGACCAATTTGCTGATCAATCGACATTCGGGCAGTAATGCGATTCGTGCTATTGCCAGGGAGACGCCCACCCTGACTACTAAAGTTGGTAGAAATGTAGTAAGACGTCGCTTCATTACCTCCTCTCAAACTGAGATTATGGGATTGATAAAGATTGGGACGAATCAATTCATTGAACCAGTCCGTATCGATATGCGACAAGCTATCTAATACTTGTTGACCAGCTGCAATGCGCTCTGATAAATCGGGAGCTGTGGGGTAGATGCGACGCAGATAGTCTGCACTATAGAGATAGCCTGGCGCAAGCGGATTTTGCAATCTTCGCTCAAAGTCCAGTTTCTCTTGAGTATGCATCATCTCTACACCGCGGCGCCCTTGCAAGGTAATCCCAAGATTCATACTATAAGATGCCGTTAAGCGTCCAGTACTATTGCCACGTTTCGACGTAATTTCCACTACCCCATTGGCTGCTTTGATGCCATACAGTGCAGTTCCCACAGCGTCTTTCAAAACTTTGATTTCGCTGATATCATTGGGGTTTAGCGTGAGAAAAGCATCGGAGGAGATGACTTTGCCATCCAATACATACAAAGGCTCGTTGGCTGCATCACCACGGCGCAACGAAGAGTTACCACGAATACGGATTTGAGGCTTTTCTCCCAGCTCTCCCCGATTGATAACTACCAATCCAGGCACACTTCCTTGCAAAGCCATCGACATATCAATCATTGGTTTGTTCACCAACAACTTCATATTGACAGTTTGCACCACACCAGACTTCGCACGGATGTCAAGTGCATTGATGTTGGGTCGCGCAGTTATCACCGCTTCACCGAGCTTGCGTTCTGAATGCTCAGAAGTTTGAGCGTGAAGTGGTAATATGATGCTAAAGAAACAAGGAATAGCGAGATGACGCATAAGGAAGTGAGTGCAATGAAGTGAATACACAACGTAGTCCCTCGTGAAAATGGTGAGCAATCACAAGGGACATGGTTTAGATGGTGCAAAGTTACGGACTTATCATCGGTTTGAAAATCGCTATATCTAGCGATTCTGCACCTAATTTGTAAGAGAAATCGTTAAAAAGAAAGGGCAGAAACAGCTAACACTAGCCATTTCTGCCAAAAATCATAGGATATTTTACGACAAAAAGAGGGGGATGTAGCAGAAAAAAGTTGAGAACATCACTAGATATAATGAGTAGCGATATTGATTTTCTGGCACTTCAGCTTTCTCTGCAAAGTAGAGGCAACGATGCCTCGACGAAACTACTTATATTTTCGCAAAACAATGATGAGTACTGCGGGAATGATAAGCATAATGCCCAGCACGATGGGAGGAGTAAGTTCTTCACCCATAAACACAATGCCAAGAAGAATAGCGGTCACAGGCTCTAAAACGCCCAAAACAGCAGTTATGGTGGGTCCTATCATCTGAATAGCATGCACCAAAGCCAAATTGGTGATGACGGTACATACGAGAGATAATGCTATAAGATTGAGCCATCCAGTAGTCGTTGGGAGCATCGCGTAGTTGGTAGCCATTTCTACCTCACTATGCTCATAGATGATGGTAGCTGCAAAGATAAATGCTCCCAGCAACATCACATAAAAAGTGAGCTTTGTAGGGGGCATTTTGGAGATTTTCGAACGATTCACTCGAATCAAATAGAGCGCAAAGCAAAAGGCTGAGATGATTTCCAATAACACTCCCATAAGCCCCACTTCTCCCTGCCCAGACCATGAGAGAACAAACAGACCTCCCACTGCCATCATGATAGCAACCATCGTAGAAACCCGACGCGGCTCATGAAAAAACAGCATCATAGTGAGAGCCGTAAAGACGGGATACATGAAATGCAAGGTGGTAGCTACTCCACTAGGCATATAACTATAGCCAGCAATCAAAAAAAGCGCAGCACCATCGCTTAGGAATGCCAAAAGCGCCAATCGCAAAAACTCGGGAAATGTGATGCGAAAGGAAATACGTTGAAACAACATAATGCCTGCTATGATAAGCGAGGCTAATCCAAAGCGATAAAACAAAATCGTAGCGGAGGAAAGAGGTAACCCCTCTGTTGGATGTTGCAGTTCTTTGGTAAAAAGCGGAATAAAGCCGTAACAAACTGCTGCGGATAACCCAAGGAGTAAACCTTGGCTAGTAAGTTTCCTGGAGGAAGTCATCATGATAAGGATAAAGTCTAGAAATGCTGGGATAGAGATGTCTGGGTAAACCTCACTTTACTAGCCCTCACGCATAAAATCGAGTGTTTCTTTGATGAGTTCATCACTAGCAGTTTCATCTAAACAGAGTTGACCAATGTCGGATAGTAGGGTAAAGTTGACCTGCTTACCGACATTTTTTTTGTCATGCCGCATTCGGTCTAACAACGCCTCGTAATCCTTGCATGAAATATTGGGACGTCCGTAATGTTCTACAACAAACTGCGTGGTCAAGCGCAAAGCCTCAACAGGAAATCCCTTTTGCACAACACTAAGATAGAGTTCGCCAAGCAAACCCCAAGCTACAGCATAGCCGTGCAGCACGGGAGTTTCTTTGTGCAGTAGCACACTTTCTAGAGAATGTCCTATTGTATGTCCTAAATTGAGGGCTTTGCGGAGACCTTTCTCGTGAGGATCTTGCGCGACAATGGATTGTTTGAAAGCAATGCTCTCTCGCACCATCTCTTGCAATTCTACAAAATCAGGATTGTCTAAAGGGAATTGTAAATGACGTGCCCACATAGCACGATTACTTAACAAACTGTGTTTTAGCATCTCGGCGTAACCCGACACGAGATTTGGCATATCCAAAGTGCGCAACAAATCAGTACAGATAAAAACTACATCTGCCTCGTGAAATGCTCCGATTTCATTTTTCAGCCCTCCGAAGTTTACCCCTGTTTTTCCGCCAACAGCAGCATCCACCATCGCAAGAAGTGTCGTTGGCACATTGACAAAACGGATGCCACGCTTGTAGGTGGCAGCCGCAAAACCACCAAGGTCAGTGAGCATACCACCACCGACATTGACCAGCAAGCTGTGGCGAGTGGCAGCAGCACTTTGCAAACCACTCCAAACTTCCGAAAGTGCAGACAAATCTTTGTGCACATCCCCTGCACGTACTATGATTTTGGCATCATCCTGCAAAAACTCTTGCAATAGCGGGGCACATAGTTGGTAGGTATTGGCGTCGAACAACCAAACCACAGTGTCAGGTTTCGCCATTTGCGCGAGTGTATGGCGCAAATCTTGAACCAACGATTGAGCATATACGATTGTTTGCATAGTTTTCTGGGAAGATCTAGATGAGGTGACCACGAAAGAATGTTTGCTCTGCTTCTATATGGGATATACTCTCGCTTTATTCTAGGCTTCCCTTTGCTTCGTAAGCCTCAATAGCAGCACGATAATGAGCTGGAATCTCAGTAGAACGTTGCTCTGCCAAATGGTAACAAACCATCACCGTCTCAGCTTGGCACACCACTCTACCAGTTTTTTGGTTGATGGCACGTTGACGCAGTGTAAAACTCTTATTACCAAGGTGGCTAATGCGAGTTTCCATCACAATATCGTCCTCATAGAAAATCGGTTCTATGAAATCTGCATGAATACTTGCGATAAGTGGCACCACGGGTTGGGTGCGAAAGTCGGAACAAAGCACTTCCGAAAAATAATTCTCCTTACCGAGGTCATAAAACGAAAAGTACACGTTGTTGTTGACATGCTGATACGCGTCAAGATCGTTGAAGCGAATCTGAATCGGTGTGCGATGGTGGAAAGTTTCAGTCATGAGTTAGAAAAGAAGTACAGCTGAGCCAAAAGCTCTCTGTCACTATGGGTCGAAATAGAAGTGATTTTTAGCGATTCAAACCGAAATCTCGTGCTACAGAACGACAACGTCCGGCATCGGGCACTAGACTCATGCTCTCATCATCGAGTACGCACAAATCGCGCAAAGCATAAATGCCTTGTTCTTCGTCTGTGCGATGATTGCCCACACTCCTAAAGAGATGATTGCGCGCATCGACTATTTGAACTGCCTCTTGACAATAATCAGGGTCAACAGCCGAATTGCGTAGTGCTGCACCTACATAATCGAGTAGTGCTTGCACAAATTCTTCTTGATAAGACGTGGTAAAGTTCATACTATGGACGATAAGAGAAGGATTATCGCAAAAGAATCTTGAGAAAGTTGTCGTAACTTTGATCTAAACGCGACAGTTCATAAGGAGGCGTCTGCAGGGAGAATGTACCAGGAAGAGGACCTAGGTCAAAATATTGCTGAAGTATTGCCGCTAAATTGAAAGAAGCCTTGTCTCCTTTGCGTATCAATTCTACCGCAAGGCGACGTAAATACGCATTGTCCGCATCCATCTGCTTGAGATGTGCGAAGAGCAAGAAATAACCTGCTGAGGTGCCAGCCTTAAATAGGATCATCACGCGACTATGATCGGAATCCTCCGCACGGAATAGCGAAGACATCAGATGCTCTATGCACTCTGGCGTCTGCATCAAAGGGAGAAATGCCTCTAACATCTTTCGTCGGTCGATGCCAGAGGCTTCTTCCTGCGAAAAGGCAAGAAAATCGACACTATCAAACGAAAGGTGCTGACGTCTACTCAAAGCGACCACGACTTTTATCAGCGTGCCGACATAGGCTTTTGCATTTTCAACAGCCAAAACTCGAAAGAAACGCCAAAACTCTTCTTCTGAAAGCACGCGCCATACCTCCACCTGTCCGAGATACTGGCTTGCTGTACGAAAATCAGCGTTGCTCAGTGCCGATAACATCGCACAAAGTCCTTCTGCGTTCCGCTGTTCGATGAATGCAGAAATGCGTTGTCGCAACTGTACCGTATGAGATAGGGCGGGCATAATAACGAGGATTTTCTTCAGAACGATGAGACACACCGCGGAAAAAGCATCTTTTGAGGACACCTTCCCGTGAGGCTATTTTCTTTACCAGGAAGTGCGCCATCACACCACCTGAGTGAAGAGATAGATGATTAGCGGAGTTCGAGCTGCACCACATTCTCTACGTGGTGCGTTTGGGGGAACATATCGACAGGCTGTACCTTGACCACACGATATTTAGCATCAAGCAATTGGAGATCTCGCGCTTGTGTGGCAGGATTGCACGACACGTAGATAATGCGCTGGGGAGCAGCATTCAAAATCACATTGACCACATCGGCGTGCATACCAGCACGAGGGGGGTCTGTGATGATGACATCGGGACGACCATGCTCAGCGATGAAATCATTGGTGAGGATGTCTTTCATATCTCCAGCATAAAACAGTGTCTTATCATCTTGTCCATTGAGCGCAGCATTGACTTTTGCATCTTCAATAGCCTCAGGCACATATTCAATGCCGACTACAAAGCGCGCTTTCTTCGCAACAAAATTGGCGATTGTGCCCGTGCCCGTGTAAAGGTCGTAGACAAGTTCATTACCGGTGAGCTCGGCAAATTCACGTGTCACCTTGTAAAGTTCGTAGGCTTGCTCAGAATTGGTTTGATAAAAGCTCTTAGGACCCACCTTGAAGCGCAAACCTTCCATCTCTTCGTAGATAAAATCAGTACCACTATAGGTGATGACATCCAAATCTCCTATTGTATCGTTACACTTGGTGTTGTTGACATAAAGCAAGGAGGAGATTTCGGGGAAAGACTTGTGCAAGAATTCCATCACCATCAGTGCATCTTCGCGCTCTTTGTCGGTGGTGATACAAAACTGTACGAGCAACATGATTTCTCCAGTTGAGGCAGTGCGCAACATAATGTTGCGGAGCAAACCATGATTGTTGCGGAGATCATAAAATTCTAGATTCTTCTCGATGGCAAAGGTACGGAGTTGATTGCGAATCTCATTATTGATTCCTGTCATCAAATGACATTCGTCAATATCAAGAATTTTATCAAAGGCACCAGGGATATGAAAGCCCACGGCATTCATCTGATCAAACTTTTCTCCGCTCTTCACCTGCTCAAGTGTGAGCCATTTCTTATTGGAGAAGCCAAATTCTAGTTTATTTCTATATTCTTGTGTGCGTTTTGACCCTAAAATAGGCGTACACTCTGGGAGTTCCACCTTGCCAATACGCGTGAGATTGTCCATCACTTGCTTTTGCTTATAGCGCAGTTGCTCTTCGTAGGGCAAGATTTGCCACTTGCAACCGCCACAACCG
>JABZGM010000380.1 GCA_015259235.1 Alloprevotella sp.
GGGTTGGACAATCTCAACACTTCGGAAGTGGACGACATGAGTGGTATGTTTGCAGGATGTAGTGCGCTGCGCACGCTTGACGTTTCGAGGTTTGATACCTCCCAGGTGACGGATATGAGCGGTATGTTCAGAGGTTGCAAATCTTTAGCAGAACTTGATTTGTATTTCTTCGATACGGCAAAAGTGATGGATATATCCGAGATGTTCTCTGGTTGCTCTTCATTGACCACTCTCGACCTCTCCAATTTTTTTGACACTTCGGAGGTGCGGGACATGAGAAGTATGTTCTCTTGGTGCTCTGCTTTGACCACGATTTATTGTAACTCATCATGGAGTTGCGACAATTCTGATTATATGTTCTCTGGCTGCTATTCTCTTAAAGGAGCGGTGGAATATGACGATCGGGAAAGGACAGGAGATATGGCAAATCCCGAAAGGGGATATTTCACAAAGAAAGTATTGGCACAAGAAGATGAGGCTTATGTACATCTCAGCACTGATAAGACAACACTAACCTTCTATTTCGATAGGGAGCGAAATGTACGTAGGAGATGTTATAGATGGCTCTCTAGCGAGATGGTGTCGAAGGAAAAGATTACCCAAATAGTCATTGACGAATCGTTCCGAAACTTTGTGCCTAAGACCACTGCTGGGTGGTTTGAGGGCTTGACGGCTTTGGAGGAAATACGTGGGTTGGACAATCTCAACACTTCGGAAGTAACGGACATGAGCCGTATGTTTGCTGGCTGTGGTGCGCTGCGTTCGATTGACGTTTCGAGATTCGACACGCTCAACGTGAAGCAAATGCAGCAAATGTTCATGGGATGCGCTGCTTTGACGGAAATCGATTTGTATTTCTTCGACACGGCAAAAGTGACGAATATGCACGAGATGTTCAAAGATTGCAAAGGATTGACCACGCTCGACCTTCAGAGTTTCAACACTGCGCAGGTGACGGACATGGGCGAGATGTTTAGAGATTGCGAGAGTTTGACGACGCTGGCTCTTTCTAGCTTTTATACTTCTCGCGTAACGAACATGGGGTATATGTTTGCAGGATGCAAAAGTTTGAGGACGCTCAATCTGGCTCATTTCTTCACAGACCATGTGACTACGATGTGGCGTATGTTTGAGGGTTGTTCTGCGCTCGAGTCTTTGGTGCTTTCTTGTTTCAACACTGCGCAGGTGACGGACATGAGCCGTATGTTTGCGGGTTGCAAGAGTCTGACCGCGCTTAACCTTCAGAGTTTCGACACAGCGCAGGTGACGAACATGGTGCAGATG
>JABZGM010000381.1 GCA_015259235.1 Alloprevotella sp.
AAAGGGATAAAATGCAAGGAATTCATTTTGGGACTGAAGTGAGCTTACTAAAGTACGTGACCAAAGTGGAATATCGATAATAACGCAACAGTTTACCCTTTATGAAGCACCCTGTAGAGATTAACTATCTTTGTCCTGCTCATGTACAAACAACTAACCTCAGAACAAAGGGTGCAAATCTTTGTTTTGTTGCAGAGAAAATGTCCAAGAAAAGAGATTGCATGTATCGTGGCAACTAGTCAACCCAAACTTTCTCGTGAAGTGAAACGCAATAGGACTCACTCGGGCAAAGCACATTGGGTTAAAAGTTCATGCAAAGGCTATGGAACGTCGCAACAGTTCCCCTTACAATGCGCAACAGTCTTTTATCTACATCCAAAGTACACTGTTTATCTTTTCTCGCTCATTCATAATAACGGAAAAGATAGAGACTGTGCCAAAATGTTTGTTTGACACAGTCTCAAGTAAATTTTAGAGTTTTTCTAGAAGGATAGAAGCTACCACATTTTCTGAATTAAACTACGCCTTGTGCCATCATAGCTTTGGCTACTTTCATAAAGCCTGCCACGTTGGCACCCTTGACGTAATTGACATATCCATTGGGTTCTGTGCCATATTTGACACATTGTTGGTGGATGCCATGCATAATCTGATGCAAACGAGCATCAACATCAGCTTCGCTCCATGAGAGGTGCATTGCATTTTGGCTCATTTCAAGACCCGATGTAGCAACACCGCCTGCATTTACGGCTTTACCTGGTGCATAGAGCAGCTTGTTTTCCAAGAAAAGGTCGATGGCTTCGGGGGTGCAACCCATATTTGAGATTTCACCAACACAGAGCACGCCATTGTCTATGAGATGCTGCGCATCTTCACCATTGAGTTCATTTTGTGTTGCGCAAGGCAAAGCAATATCCACTTTAACTTCCCAAGGACGTTTTCCTGGAATAAACTTCGCGGTTGGGAATTCATCAGCGTAAGGCTCAACAATGTCGTTGCCAGAAGCACGGAGTTCGAGCATATAGTCTATTTTCTCGCCCGAAATTCCATCGGGATCATAGATATAACCATCAGGACCGCTGATTGTTACGACTTTGGCACCTAGTTGAGTAGCTTTTGTTGCTGCTCCCCAAGCCACATTACCAAAGCCCGAGAGAGCAACGGTTTTGCCTTTGAGTTCGTGGCCTGCGCTTTGCAGCATTTCTTGCACGAAGTAGAGTCCTCCAAAGCCTGTTGCTTCTGGACGAATAAGACTACCACCAAATTCGAGGTTCTTACC
>JABZGM010000382.1 GCA_015259235.1 Alloprevotella sp.
GGGACTAGTCAAAAGAAGGAGAGCGGAGTTTCTGCTGTTCTTTATTCCTTGATTTGGCTATATCCTTATTGGTACGATAAATATCAAAAGAAAAGAAGTCCCGAAGCGATGGAAATTCGCTTCGGGATTTCTATTTGTTGGACTTAGGCTACTCGGCTCTGTATTTGGCGGATGTTGCGGTTTACTAAGTCAATGATGCGGTCGTGGTATTCGGTGTTCTTATTCTGCAAGCCACGGCACTGAATAACTTTCATTGTTTCTAGAGACACCTCTATAGTTTCTATCCTTTTGCCATCTATTCTAGCGGATAGGATAAGACTTTGCTTTTTGAGGTAGTATTCGTTGGTGAATACGCAATGGTGCAAAGCTTTCCCCTCCTCTAAATATTCCTGCACGCTCTCTAAGACTTTCACTTGGATAACTCCGTCTGTAAAGGTGATGCCAAAGAATGGGGATTTGAGTTCTTGAAAACGCTCCTCGTTTTCTATCGCTTTCCGTCGTCTTTGAGCTTCGGCTTCCTTATCTCGCTGAGCCTGCAACTTTCGCTGTGCCGTGTCGTGAGCTTCTTGTAAGTTTTCGGGACAAACATACTTCGGACTGTGGATGTCTTTACCCAATCTACGGAGCATATCCACATAATCGCACCAAAGGGAGATGTCTATAATGTTGTAGTGATTGCGAAGAGTGATTTTATAGGTTGCCCAATACTGGTCAATGCCGTGGGGATTGATCAAGAAGTGGCGCAGGTCTGCAGTTCTTCCTCCCTTGAAAAGGGTTTCTGCACGGCTATCTGTGAGGAGAGCTGGGATTAACTTTGTAGGGGCGATGTCGTGACAATCTCCTGCAAAGCCATTTCTTTGGAGAATGTCTAGGGATTTGACCTTGGGATAGAGTGGACTTTGTGCGATGTACTGATAAACTTCGTTATCTCTGCGGATGGCTTTGGGAGAATGAAAGGCAAAGGTGTCTAGGTAACTACCCATTGTGCGCTGTATCGCTACAATGGTTTGTTTGCCTTGGCTGTTCCACCAATACTGACCTATCTCTATGACAGAAGACTCGGCAGGATAGCCTTTCTCCATTCCGACAATGAGTAGGCACATTCTGAGCACTTGATAATTTCCCGATGTGGTGAGAATGGTGAAATAGTGCTGTTCCTTGTGTTTCCTCGCTCTTGTGGTCTGCACTTGCAACTTGGCTCTACAATGAGGACAAGTGCAAGTTTCTCTAGGTTTGTTCATTACCCAACTATGCCCACAATCCATACAAGT
>JABZGM010000383.1 GCA_015259235.1 Alloprevotella sp.
GATGCACAGACAATGGCATAGTGGACAAGCTAATCGACGAAATCGCAGAACAACGCAAGCTTGTCGCGAAGTCACAAGAGCAGATTGACCGCTTGCTCGGCATCATCGAGAAGCAAGCCTAATGCGCGCGCACGTACATATACATACAGCAGGAAAGATGAAGACAACAGCAATCAAGGTCGCCGACTACTACGGCGTTGCCACCTACTACTCCGTGATGCCACGCGCCATCTTTGACGCGCTGGAAGCATCAGCACTCAAAGGCGAAGAGTTCGCCGAAGTGGACAGCACTCTACTTGACGAAATGCACGAAGCATATACGCAAAAGATGAAGAGGCAATGAAGAAGTCAATCAATCCCCAGGTAATGGAGATTCAGCGCCGCTTCTTTGAGGCGGTAGACCTGGCAAAAGCTATGGGCAAGACATCGGGGCTGAAAGCCTTTTGTGAGGAACATAGCCTTAACCGCGTGAAGTACTACCGAATCAAAGGAGACCTTTGCAAGCCCATCGAGGAAATGCACTACAAGTCGATAGACATTGACGCGCTTCTATATGTTTGCCGTGACTTTGGCGTGTCTCCTTCATGGCTCTTGCTTGGTCGCGGGTCGTTAGAAATAAGGTAGCTATGTTCATCAAGCGAAGCATCAAGTTCAACCTGCACAAGCGCAAAGCGACAGACACGACAGACCTTGCCATAAGGATGCGTGTTACGCTCCGAGGGGAGCGCCCCTTTGACTTTCCCATTGGTCGCAAAATAGACTTAGACCAATGGGATGCAAAGGCAGAGCGCGCCATTGCAGGAACAAGGGAAGCGGCTGAAATAAACCGCACCATAGAAGAGTACAAGGCACAGATAAACGAAGTCTTTGCCCGTTATGAACTCCTGGAGAAGCGCGTGCCGACACCGCAAGAGGTAAAAGACCTCTTCAATGATATGGTGGGTCGCGCGTCGCTCCTGAACGATGACGGCAAAATAGATCTTTGGGGGGTCATTGATTTGTTTATTGCGCAGGTCGGGGAGAAAAATCAATGGACACCATCAACGTATCAAAAATTCAGGACGCTACGCCACCACCTGAAATCCTTTGACCCTGGATTGTCCTTTGAGACCCTCACAGAAGGGAAGCTACAAGACCTCATTGCATACTACTACAAGAAAGACCAGCGCAATACAACCATATCGCGCCACCTCTCTTTTCTTAGGTGGTTGCTTCGGTGGTCAGCTCAAAAAGGCTACTACCATGGCGACCTGCACAACACCTT
>JABZGM010000384.1 GCA_015259235.1 Alloprevotella sp.
GGTTACGGTATTATCTGGAACGATGATCTTGATCTCTCTTGTGACGAGTTGTGGGAGAACGGAATCGAGGTCGTGACGCCCTTTGATGGACTCATTTCGTTTTCAGATGCTAGCGAGCTTTGGGGTTTAAGCGAGTCCACTCTGCGTAAGGCTGTTGCGTACGGCAAGATAGTTCCAGGCGTGGATGCTCGCAAGTATGGTAAGCAATGGATTATTAACCGTGATGCTATGTTGCGCGAGTATGGCAATCCCGTGTGTTAGGGACTATAAATATTCAACCTCAAATACTGTCCATTTCAGTGGACAGTATTTTTTTATATGTTTACGTAGACTGGTATTTCTATAAACGCGTGGTCTTTTAGTAGGCATCGTGAGATGGGAGTACCAATGGAAAAGCAGAGTTCAGATAACCCCGTATGTCCTAAATGTAACAGCACAAATGTTGCTAAATATCTTTGGGGTTTACGACTGCTGGACGATCAATTAGAGCGTGATATTGAAGAAGGTCGTGTCATTTTAGGAGGCTGCGTTGTATGTGTAGATGACCCTAAGTTTCATTGCAATGATTGCAAGTATGATTGGAACTAGCTGTGATTTTGAATTTTGCCGATATCGGCAATAAACAGTCTCCTTTGCTATAATAATCTCACCAGTTTTTGCCGATAGGGAGGTGAAGCTTAATGGGATTTCTTTCTGCGGCAGAGATTGCTGAGCTCTGGGGCATATCCGAGAGAAGTGTGCGCAATTACTGCGCTAATGGACGTGTACCAGGTGCTTTTCTCGTGGGAAAAACTTGGAACATTCCAGCCGATGCAGTAAAACCTTCTCGAAAAAATGCCAAAACATCGTCAACAAGTCCGCTGCTTTCGCGCTTGATTGAAGAAAAGACCTCAAAAATAAAGGGCGGTATTTACCATAAGCTCCAGGTCGAGCTTACCTACAACTCTAATCACATTGAGGGAAGTAAGCTCTCCCTCGATCAGACACGCATGATTTTTGAAACGGCGACTATCGGCGTTGAAGGAAATCCTATTCACATTGATGACATTGTAGAAACTCAGAACCACTTCCGCGCTATCGATTACGTGATTGACCACGCAAAAGACTCTCTTACAGAGGTTATCATCAAAGAACTTCACCGTATTCTAAAAACGGGAACTACAGATTCTGCAAAGGACTGGTTTGCTGTTGGAGATTACAAACGCCTACCAAATGAGGTCGGTGGGCGAGAAACCACTCTTCCAGAAAATGTTGCCAAAG
>JABZGM010000385.1 GCA_015259235.1 Alloprevotella sp.
GCGAACGTGTGGCGCAATCCGTGGAATGTGATAGGCGGTATTTTCAGATTTGAAAGAATGCGCCGCAAAGTTTCGTTTATGTTTCGGCTGTTTGACCCCTTGTTGGTACTTCCCACAACATAAGGGAACAACTCGGGGTCGCGCTTCTTTCGTAGAGTGCACAATGCGCGGTATAAGGTGCTAGATATGGGGATTTCTCGGTCGCTGTTCTTGGTTTTGGGTGTGTCCTCGTAGGTTTCGCAACGGCTGTTCATCACGTTCCAAACAAAAGAACGGGTGCGCGCTACGTGTAACAGCCGCCGTTGTAAATCAATGTCTTCCCAACGCAAGCCGCAAACTTCGCCTACTCTCATACCTGTACACAATGAAATCAATATCGGGGCAGTAGTCCACGATAAATGCTCTTCTAGATATGCGGAGAGTTTTCGGTGGTGTGCCAACGAAAGCGCGCGCACGCGATTGTTCTTTCTGTCGCGTGGATATTCAAGCCGCCACTCTCTGTGAGCGTAAAGTCCGCGACGTTCTCCAAATCGCAACACCGCGCGAAGGGTCGCAATGTGGTCGCGTATTGTTTTTTTTGCCATCCCCTTCGCCAAATGTTCGGTGATGTACTGCTGTGCGTCTTCTTCCTCAATTTCCACCGCTTCACCATATCGCGGTAAAAGATGGTGTTTAAGGCAAAAGACATAAGCTAAATATGTGGAATGTTTCACGATGTTTTCCTTCGTTTGCAGCCACATCTCAGCCAATTCCCCAAAGGTGAGTGCTGTGCGTTGTGTGTCGCCTTCTTTCTGTCTCTTCTTGTTCATTGTTTCGGTGCTTTGTTAGCTGTTTTCGCCTTCTTTTCTCTCTCCTCGTCTAGTGCCGTCCGTGCAAGGTAAAGAATTGCATAGCCTGCTAAATCGCGCAAAGCGTCTGTTATGGCTTCACTATACCCCTTCCCTCTCACTTTGTGCCACAGCACGCGAAATCTCAGATGATACAAGCGCGCGACTTTTAGGCGCATCATATCAGCCAAAAAAGCTTTGGGGCAATACATCCATTCCGAACAATACTCATCCGTTTTTTTACTTACAATGTTTTTGATGTTGTTGTCGGCTTCTTCTACTAATTGTTTTATCGTTGCAGCCTCATCTTTCAGTTCGTCCAGAGCTCCAATGCCGCAAAAGCGTTGGACAGAAGCGAACAAAGAATAATTATAGATGGCTGTGCAAATGTCCTTTTCGGTTTCATCCCTGCTTCTTAGTTTGTTGTAGCT
>JABZGM010000386.1 GCA_015259235.1 Alloprevotella sp.
TGTTGGGAGCAGAAGCCACGCTCAGAACCGAGGCATACAAAACTGCCGTAGCCGTATCTACCGTAGTGCTTTTCGGCACCCTCTCCATGTTTCTCTATCCTATCTTATATCGCAATGGTTTCTTCCCACTCTCCACAAGCGAAATGGGATTATTCACGGGAGCCACTGTGCATGAAGTAGCACACGTGGTGGGAGCGTCCAATGCCATGGGCAAAGAAGTGGCAGATGTGGCAGTAATCGTCAAGATGATTCGCGTGATTATGCTTGTCCCTGTGCTGTTGAGTTTCGGATGGTTTGCGCGCTCACGCAGCAACTCCTCTACCCCTGGCGAGCGCAAGATTGTCATCCCTTGGTTTGCCTTCCTCTTCCTTCTTGCCATCGGGCTCAACTCTATCCTCGCGCTTCCCACTGCTGCATCTACAACCATCAACACCCTCGACACTTTCGCTCTCACCATGGCAATGACTGCCTTGGGTTGCGAAACAAGTTTCGACAAATTCCGACAAGCGGGCTGGCGTCCTTTCGTCCTTGCCTTAGTGCTCTATATTTGGCTTGTGTTTGGTGGCTTTTTCATCGTCAAAGGGCTTTCCATCGCTGGTTTCATCGCTTAGTTCGTACCGTGGAATTTCTTTAGAAAAAAGAAAAACAGATTAGAAATCAAGGCGTTTGCCTAAGATTTTCTCTTGCAAATGCGTAATTTATGCGATAATATCCGAGTATTTCCCGTTTTTTCTATACCTTTGTCGTCGAAGGCTAACTTTCCAGCTATACTAGCTTACAAATATTCCCTGTTTCATATATCCAATTTACCATCATCATGAAACAATACGTCTTTTCGCTCATTATCGCCTGCTTGGGTACCATGGCTGCTTCCGCACAATATGTGCCTACTCCTCAAGTCACAGCCCTCACTCACGAGGCATCTGGATCACTTGCCACAAGTCCACTCGAATTCACACTCCAGTCCTCCGACATCGATGCAACCACACTACCTGCCTCGGCTACTTTAAGCAACCCTGCTACTGCCGAAGCGCCACGCAGTCGCCAAATACGCAATGCCCCTCGCCGCAGATTCAGACCACACTTTGCAGCTTTGGGTGAAATTGGTCTCGGAAGCGACATAGACATCAACGCCACTTGGGGTGCGCAGCTCCTTCCCTTCTACTATATGGGTGGAGGTCTCAACATTACTTATTGGCATGATGGGTTTATCAGAGATCACGACCGCTTTGATCTCAACCTCATCATTAACCC
>JABZGM010000387.1 GCA_015259235.1 Alloprevotella sp.
GGACTGGTCCTGGGTACAGGAGACTTGTCCGAACTCGCTTTAGGATGGGCTACATACAATGGCGATCACATGTCGATGTATGCAGTTAATGCTTCTATCCCCAAAACATTGGTGAAGCACCTTGTGCGATGGGTGGCTGATCACATTATTGATGAGAGTTGCTACGATGTCTTACTCGATATTGTTGACACCCCTATTAGTCCTGAACTCCTCCCTGCAAACGAACAAGGAGAAATTTCTCAAAAAACGGAGAATCTCGTGGGACCTTACGAGCTTCACGACTTCTTCTTGTATTATACTTTGCGCTATGGCTTCCGTCCAAGCAAGATTTTCCATTTAGCTGTTGGGGCATTTGCAAAAGCCGATGCCTCTCGCAATGTCTCATCTTACACCGAATCGACCATAGCTCACTGGTTGCAAGTCTTTTTCCGTCGTTTCTTCCAGCAACAATTTAAGCGTAGTTGTTTACCAGATGCTCCTAAAGTGGGAAGCTGTTCCCTCTCTCCACGTGGTGATTGGCGCATGCCATCCGATGCTTCCTCTGCAACTTGGATGGCAGAATGCGACAAAATAGTTCGCACCTATGCGCCAGTAGTGAAAGAGTCAGAAGTTTAGTATCCCTACTTGAGTAGTTTTCTAAATTTTGCTCTAAGTATATGGTTCTTATGCTAGTGTTTCTTCATAATTTGTTGCGTGGAGGTCGATTGTTTGCGCTCCAATCAAGACTAATGCAGGTGCTTCTTTTGTTCTGCTCTTTGAGTATCGCAAAAAGTTATGCACAACATCGCCCTTCAGACATTAAAGCAGAATTCTTTGCTGAAATCTCGGCAAATCGTGACTCCGTCATCGTTGGAGATAGTTGCGTAGTAAGTGTAGTACTATATTCCAATTTACCTTTTGAATCAGTGGAACAATCGCCACGTAAGGTGCAATTCACCAGAGATTTACGCGTCACTCTTTTATCTACTGATAGAACGCAACAGCAAGTGAGCACTGCTCGTGGAATGTATTACGCTCTTGTTTGGCAGCGGTATCGTGTGTGTCGCAAAGATGTTGGGCGTATAGTCTGGCCTCAGCAACAATTTACCGCAGAATTGGGCATCTATGAAGTGATAGATGATGGTTTTGGAGGATTTCTTTCCTTTTCCCCTACGATGCGTTTAGTAGAAAAGAGGAAGACAAAGTGCAAAACACCCAAGTTCTCACTGCCTGTGGTAGAAAGAATTAAGCGAAGCACGCAAGATTTACTGCG
>JABZGM010000388.1 GCA_015259235.1 Alloprevotella sp.
GTTTTCGTTAAGCCAAATGAGCAGAACCGAGCTTGCTCGAGTTATGCCATGGCGAGAAAACGAAGGATGAAATCCAAGGCTTTGCCTCCCACATTCCTTTACAGGACTTTGCAACAAGCAGTCTACTAAGACATTCGTTCAACTAAGACGCTATTTCTAACAATGAAGATGAAACAATTTTTGCTCTCCGCACTCTGCGCCGGACTCCTCACAATGACCGCCTGCCAGAAAAAGGCAGAACAGCAGGTGGAAACCACTTACACTGCCACTACTCCGCTGGTGGACAGCATTGACTTGCCCAAAGACTATGCAGCCAACATCAACTCGCTACGCAACGTGGAGATTCGTTCGCAACAGAAGGGTCTGCTGCAAACGGTCTTCGTGAGCGAGGGACAATATGTGAAGGCGGGACAACCGCTCTTTCGCATTGCTGCCGTGGGCGTGGACGAGGAGATTGCCAAAGCTAAGGCGGAGGCGGAACAGACGAGGATTGACTTGGAAAATGTGTCGAAACTGGCGGACAACAAGGTGGTGTCGGTCAATGCGAAGCGCATGGCTGCGGCGAAACTGCGCAGCGCGGAGGCGGACTATCAACTGGCGGTGAAGCGCAAACGTTTGTCGCTCATCAAGGCTCCGTTTTCGGGCATTTTGGGACGCATTCCGCTCAAAGTGGGGAGTCTGGTGGACGATGGAGATTTGCTCACGAGTTTGTCGGACAACCGAAAGGTGATGGTGTATTTCAACATTTCGGAAACGGACTATTTGGACTATCGCCTGCATCCGGAACGCTACACAGAGAGTGGCTTGCAACTGGTGTTGGCGAACGGTGATGTGTTTGGTGCGCAGGGTCGCATAGTGGATCTGGGCGGACAGTTTGATGCGAGCACGGGGACGATTGCGATGCGTGCGGAGTTTGCCAATCCCAACAACTTGCTGCGCAATGGCGAGATGGGGACGGTGCGGTTGATGGTGAAGAAGCGCAACGCGGTGATGATTCCGCAAGTGGCAGTGTTTGAGGAGCAAGACCGGAAATATGTGTTTGTGGTGGACAAGCAGCGGCGTGTGCACCAACGTGCTGTGACGATTGGGGCTGAGTTTTCGGGGGGCTACGTGGTGAACGGTGGTCTCTCTGCTGGCGAACGCTATTTGGTGGATGGCATCCAAAAACTGAATGATGGCGATGTGGTGCGCTTCAAAATAGTGGACCCTCACACGGCAATGAAAATGAATCAACTCACCGCGGACTAGGGG
>JABZGM010000389.1 GCA_015259235.1 Alloprevotella sp.
GTGTAAACCTGGTCAAATATAGCATGTTATTTTGATTATAAGTGAGTTTGGGGGGGGTAAAAAATGTTAAACTAGGCTTCTACCTGCGCTTTCTGGTGCTTTTTGTGTGGTAATGCAAGGCACGATTGACAAAAGGATATCTCGTTTTGAATGGTTTTGGTGTTGGAGGGTTGTCACTTCTACGTGTTGATTGATGAGGAAATAGTTGTGAATATGGGATTTACTCTCCTTGATGAAGTCTGTGTCTTGAATAATCGGTTTCTTCAATAATCGGTTTCTTCGTTGATGGCTTTGCCTTTGAGTAGAAATCTTCTCTCTCTTAATCGTGAAAAAACTTTTTTGCGCAGGAGTTTCTTCGTCTAACAAATCCCAACACCGAAACTGCGTGTGCAATGTCGATGTTGGGATGTGTGGATAGGGTAGTGGCTCGAATGAGCTAATAATCTCGATTAGTAGAGGAAGCCGAAGAGCCAGAGTGGGATTTCGTTGTCGCCGCGTCCCACTTCGGTGTTGTAGCGTGCCAAGTAGATGTTGGGGTCGCTTTTTACGCGCTTGCTGCGATCGCACACCTGGATGTTGGTGTTTTGATTGATACGATAGAGGCTGTCGCGCTTCCCTTTGTTCACGGTGTGGTGACGCCAGAGGGAATTGACAAAGAAACTCTCCATGATGGTTTGCTCGGAAATCTGTGGGGAGTAGATGGAATAGAGCAAATTGGGATTGTGGAGGAGGACCGATGCGGGCTTCTTGGGGAAGTCTTCTCCTTCTTTATAGACGAGATTGACCAGACGTGCTTCTTCAAGATACTTGAGATAGTTCATCACCGTGGCGCGCGATGTGCCGATTTCTTCGGCAAGGCGGCTGACGTTGGGAGCGGTGGTGTCGTTCACAGCGAGGAGGTAGAGCAGTTTCTTGATGCGCTCGAGATATTTGAGTTCGATTTGCTTGATGAACAAGATGTCGATTTCGATCATCGTGTTCATAGCGCGCAGTAGTTGCTCGGTGAAGTTGCTGCTCTCCAAGAAGAAGGGATAGTATCCGTGATGGAGATATTGTTGGAAGTATTCCCAAGGTCTTACTTTGGGGAGAATGCTCTTGAGGATGGACTTATGGTCTTCGAGGAGCTCTTTGAGGGTGTAGGCACGGAAATTCTCTCCTGTGCGCAAATTGATGTACAGCCAATCGTTGGTAATGCCAGTGGTGTATCCCGTAACTCTTGGCAGCGTTTTGCCCGTAAACTCCTC
>JABZGM010000038.1 GCA_015259235.1 Alloprevotella sp.
GGCTTCCATGGGCGTGAGGTTGTTGATGTCGAGATGGAGTATCTCATCGCGCACGGCTGTGAGCACAGGGTCATCGAGTTGGAAAAACGACAATTGGGTGTTGGGCGGGGCCACGTGCAGTCCATCTGTCGGTGTTTCGGCAGGGGCAGAGACGTTCTCACGGTCATCGGCACGGTTAGCTTCGAGATGGTGAAGGATGCTTTCGGCTCTGCGCACGATGTCGCCAGGCATACCAGCTAAGCGTGCCACGTGGATACCAAAGGAGTGTTCGCTACCACCGCGCGCAAGTTTACGGAGGAAGACGATGCGGTGATCCACTTCGCGCACTGACACGTTGTAGTTTTTGATGCGTGCAAAGCGGTTTTCCATCTCGTTCAGTTCGTGGTAGTGCGTGGCGAAGAGGGTGCGCGCATGAGCGGTGGGATTCTCGTGGATGTGCTCCACGATGCTCCATGCGATGGAGATGCCATCGTAGGTGGAAGTGCCGCGACCTAGTTCATCAAAGAGCACGAGAGAACGCTCCGTGAGATTGTTCATGATGTTGGCAGCTTCGCTCATTTCCACCATAAACGTACTCTCACCTACGGAGATGTTGTCGGAGGCTCCCACACGCGTAAAGATTTTGTCGACCAATCCCACACGTGCGCTGTCGGCAGGAACGAACGATCCCATCTGCGCAAGGAGGGTGATTAAGGCTGTTTGGCGCAAAAGGGCACTCTTACCTGCCATGTTAGGACCCGTGACGATGACGATTTGCTGACTCTCGGTGTCGAGCAGTATGTCATTGGTGATGTATTCTTCCCCCACGGGCATCAAGGTTTCGATCACGGGGTGACGTCCAGCTTTGATGTCGAGGGTGGTGGTGTCGTCCACAATGGGGCGCACATATTTTTGCGTTCTAGCCAGATGGGCGAGGGAATGGTAGCAGTCGAGGTCGGAGAGGGCTTGGGCATTGTGTTGGAGTGCTACGATACATTCCGCTGCAGCAGCCACCAACTGACCATAAAGACGCGTTTCGAGAATGAGAATCTTGTCTTCCGCACCGAGGATTTTCTCCTCATATTCTTTGAGTTCTTGCGTGATGTAGCGTTCGGCATTGACCAGCGTCTGTTTGCGAATCCACTCTTCGGGCACAAACTCTTTGTAGGTGTTGCGCACCTCCATGTAGTAGCCGAAGACGTTGTTGAATCCGATTTTCAAACTTTGGATGCCGGTGCGTGCGATTTCACGTTCTTGGATTTGGAGGAGGTAGTCTTTGCCCGAAGTTTGGATGTTGCGCAGTTCATCGAGTTGTGCGTCCACTCCTTCATTGATGACTCCGCCTTTGTTGAGCAAGAGCGGAGGGTCGAGTCGGAGTTCGCGCTCGATGCGCTGACGCAGTTCCGTGCAAGGCGCGAGTTTTTCTCCGATGGCGCGAATGCTTTCTTGTGGCGAAGTGGAACAGATGTTTTTGAGGACAATCACCGTTTCGAGAGCAGCGCGAAGTTGTTGCATTTCGCGCGGATTGATGCGTCCTGTCGCTACTTTAGAAACGATGCGTTCGAGGTCGCCCACCTTGCCGAGTTCCATCTCGCAGAGTTCGCGAAATTCGGGTTGGCGGAAGAACTGTTCCACACTGTCTAGGCGCGAGTTGATGTCTTTGACCGAACGCAAGGGAAATAGCACCCATCGACGCAGTTGGCGCGCTCCCATGGGGGTGAGGGTGCGATCGAGCACTTGGAGGAGCGAACGTCCATCTCCGTGGTTGGTGCTCACCAGTTCGAGGTTGCGAATGGTGAATTTGTCTAGGCGGACGAAGCGTTCTTCTTCGATGCGCGTGATGCGCGTGATGTGGTCGGTGTGGTGGTGCTGCGTTTGGTCGAGATAGGTCAAGATGGCTCCGGCTGCAGTGATAGCTGCGTGAAGATGGTCGATGCCGAAGCCTTTGAGATTTTTGACGTCAAAGTGTTTCAACACCTTGTTGCGCGCAGAAACATCGGCAAAAGCCCAGTCGTCGAGTTCAAACACAAAGTATTTTCCCACAAAGAGATTATCGAATTTCCCCTTCAATCCACGTTCCACCAGGATTTCTTTGGGCGAAAATCCAGCCAAAAGTTTGTCGATATATTCTACATCCCCTTCGGCTACAAGATATTCTCCGGTGGAAATATCCAACAAAGACAGTCCCACGCTAGCGGCTCCGAAGTGGAGGGCTGCCAAGAAGTTGTTTTCTTTGCTCGCCAGCACATTGTCACCCAGTGCCACACCAGGGGTCACCAATTCGGTGATGCCGCGTTTCACGAGTTTTTTGGTGAGCTTGGGATCTTCGAGTTGGTCACAGATTGCCACACGATGTCCAGCGCGAATGAGGCGCGGAAGATAGTTGTCGAGCGCATGGTGTGGAAATCCTGCCATAGCGATGGAACCCGACGAACCTTTTTGGTTGCGTTTGGTGAGGGTGATGCCGAGGATTTGCGAAGCCACCACCGCATCATCGCTATACGTTTCGTAGAAGTCGCCACAACGGAAGAGGAGAATCGCATCGGGATTCGTCGCCTTCATATCGTGAAACTGCTTCATCATCGGGGTGAGTGGTTCTTGCGCCATAAATATATCGTTGTTTACAAAGACTTGTTGCCTTGTTAGGGTTGTTCAGATGGAGCAAAGTTACAAAAATCCAGTGGTTTGAACAAATAGAAAGAAGTTGGCTTCGAGTTATCCTGCGTCCCTTTGGAGTTGGCTGCTGAATATGGAGAAAAAGAAAGCGGAGTTGCACCAGAAAATACTGGTACAACTCCGCTGGAGGTTGTTGCGTTTGCAATCAATCGTTGCTGTTTACTTTGTGAGATTCACAGGGGTGAGACGCAAACGGAAAGATTGTGATTGTTGTGGCACCCAGAAGGGCTTGATGGTGTCTACACCACCGCAGGAAGCATTACCCACACCGCGATAGGTGGCGTCCATTTGCAACACAAGATAGGGACGTTTCTTCAATTCCCAAGTGTGTTTGGCTTGTGCTAAGTCTTCTTCGCTAAAGGGAAGGGCGGAGAATCCCACTTCACCTTCGGTTTCGATGCGCACACCGCGACCTTTGTTGTCGGTGAAAGTGGCTTCGCGGAGTTCATAGCGATAGCCCGTGCTTTGGGGTTTCATGTAGCGTTCCATCGAGGTGAGAGGAGTGGTGGAATAGCGTCCCACGGTGACACCATCGCGACGGTCGTTGTAGTTTTCCCAAGGACCGAGAGCCCAGTAGTTGATGTTCTGGAGCGTGCTGTCAAGACCTACTTGGAAACCAGTGCGACGGAGGTCGCCGCGCTTCGGATCGAACTGCACGTTCATGTCTACCACATTTCCACCGCGAAGGGTGTAGACGATGGTCATATCGCTCAACGAACCTGTGCGCTTGGTGAGGATTTGATAACCATCAGCAGTGCGAGATGCTGAGATTTTTCCTGCTGCGCTCATACCGTTGTTAGCGTTAGACTGGCGGTCGTTCTCAATGAAGCGGAAGTTCGTGTAGTCGAGATTGAGACCTTGACCGAGGATTTCGCGATTTCCCCAACGAAGACTCTTGAGTTCGGCGGTTTGAGCATCGAAAGTAAGTTGCACTTGGTCGGCAGTGTAGGAAATTTCATTGCCGTTGCGGACTTCTTTGACTTCTACAGCGAGAGATTGTGCTTGAGCTAAGGGAGCGCGTTGAGAGAGGACGAATTGTTTCATCGCTTCTTCGTGCTGCTTGTTGCTCCAATGAGTGGCAGCACGACGGAAAGCATAGAGATTGAGCATCCATTCTTCGCCATTTTCCTTCACCTTCGCGAGTTTCACTTTGGGAAGTGCGATGGTGAGCATCACACTGTCTCCAGGAGCTACGGGGGGAAGGGTCATTTTGCGCGTGCCTTGCACATATCCATTGCGCAGGGTCGTCCAGTGGAGGTCGAAATCGTGGAGGTTGGTGAAGGCATATCCGTTGCGCACCACCACTTGCGCGGTGTTCTTTTGCGCGTCTACGTTCGCCAGACGGAATTTCACGAATTGGTGTGCAGCTTTCACCTCCTTGAGTTTTGCACTCTCCTCACGAGTACCCGGAAGAATACCATTACTCATGAAGTTTCCTTGGTGAGGTCCTGGATAGTCATAGCCGGTGTGCAGACGATAGATGCCTTGTTTCATCTCCTTGGGATCGTAGATGCTTTGATCCACCCAGTCCCACACGGCAGCACCGATGCAAGAGTTGCTCGCTTCGATGGCATCCCAGTAAGCTCCGAAATTTCCCATCGCATTACCCATGGCGTGCGCATATTCGCAGATGAACATCGGCTTATCCATGTTGTTGGTGTATTGGCTCATCCAGTTCATGTCGGGATACATCTTGGAATACATATCCGAGAAGCGTTCTCCACCAAAAGGACGGTGGATGCGCGTGCCTTCGTAGTGAACAGGGCGCGTGTTGTCGAGTTTGACGGCGTGGTTGTAGCAATCTCCAAAGTTTTCACCGTTTCCTCCTTCATTTCCCAAGCTCCACATAATGACAGAAGGATGGTTAAAGTCGCGTTTCACCAATCGGTCTATGCGATCAACGAAGGCGGGTACCCAACTTTTGAGGTCGGAGATGCTTTGGTTAGCGTGGTCTTCGAGGTCAGCTTCGTCGCAGGTGTACAAACCATAGTAGTCGTACATCGCATACATGCGCGCATTGTTGGGATAGTGAGAGGTGCGAATGGTGTTGATGTTGTTTTGTTTCATCAACAAGATGTCGCGGAGCATCGTTTCGTTCGTCACCGCACGACCAAGTTTAGGATCGGTGTCTTGACGGTTTACTCCCTTCAACAAGACGCGCTTTCCGTTAATATAGAGCAGAGAACCTTGAAGTTTCACTTCGCGGAAGCCAACTTTTGTGCTCCAAGCCATCTCTTCTGCACCGTTGCCATTGCGTTGCACGAAGCGCACGGTGTAGAGTTGAGGAGTTTCAGCCGTCCACAAGGCAACATTGTTGACATCGAGATTGAGGGTGTATTGACTAAAAGTGGAATCTCTGTGTGCATCTGCCGTGAATTGCAGCATATCTTTCGCCACGAGTTTACCTTTGGGGTCAAACACTTTCACATCCAGTTGCTTATCTTGCTTTTCTGCACTTGGATTTCTCACATCGAAGTTGAATTGCAAGGTAGCATCTTTGTAGTTATTGCGCAGAGAAGTGGTGATTTGGTGATCAAACACGTAAGCTGTGGGCACGTTGAAGAGATAAACATCGCGGAAAATGCCCGACATGCGGAACATATCTTGACATTCCAAGTAAGAACCATCGCTCCAACGGAACACTTGTACCGCAAGACGGTTTTCTCCTTCGCGAAGATAAGGCGTCACATCAAATTCGCTCACGTTGTTAGCCCCTTGACGATAGCCCACAAAGTGACCGTTCATCCAAATCATTGCGGCACTATACACCCCAGCAAAGTGGATGATGGTGCGTTGTTTCGACCATCCTTTGGGTAAATCAAACGTACGCACATACGAACCCACAGGGTTGATGCCATAGTTTGCACCGCCATCGTTGTATCCTGGACGCGCCATGATATAAGGTGGCGTGTTGGCGTGTGGATATTCCACGTTACAGTAGATAGGATGGTCATATCCTTGCATCTCCCAGTTGGAAGGCACAGGAATGTTGTCCCATTTCGACACATCGAAGCCTTCTTGGAAGAAAGTTATGGGACGAAGTTTGGGTTCGCTCACCAAATGAAACTTCCACGTGCCGTTGAGCGAAAGATAGCGCTCACTCACGGGCACAGACCACGGAGTGTTGTAGAAAGTCTTGTCTTTGAGCATCTCTGCTTCGCTCGCATAAGGTTGATAAGTGGTGTGTGCAGGCAAGCGATTGAGTGCAAAGACAGTTTCATCTTCCCACCAAGGAGATTTGATTTTAGGCTTATTCACCTCGTCAAAAGCCACCCAAGCCGTGGAATCTTTGAGATTGAGCGGCACAATTTTCATTTCATCTCCGCGCAACGCAAACATCTTCTCTTTTTTGTTGAAAGAAGCAATGACGTAAGCACCTTCTTGTTCAGGAACAGGCAGGATGGTAAGTTGCGCATTTCCGGGATTTCTCAGCGAAGCCGGCCACTGCAACAAGTAGTCAATCGAAGCATTGTTGCCGCCATCGTCAAAATGTTGCACAAAATAAGCATTTTCCACCACGCGGCGGTTGAGATCAAGCATTTTCACCGACCAGTATTGACCGCGATGCGTAGAGTCTTGAGGTTCTGCCAAGATGGGGCGACCATTTTCAGCCATTTCTCCGTTACCCAACACAAAACCTGGTTTGTTGAGAAGACGCAAACGATACGCTTGTTGATCGTCAAATCCCGAAACACCTGCCGCAACAGCGCGGAGTTGAGGTTGTTTGCCTTTCAAACTCGCCAAATCAACGAGTTGAAAGTGTCCACTTTTGTCCAAACCGACTGCTTTGTCGCGACGTGTTGCTGGCACAAGCACCACACCAGCAGGCGATTGTTCGATGCTCCACAACTGATTCTCATCAGAACCATTGATTTCTCCGGTTTCCACTCGGTTACCATTGTGGCGCAAAGCCTGTTGAGTAAAAGGATTAAGGATGCGCCACGAACCAGAAAGCGGAGCAATCGTCCAGTATTGCTGTGTGCGTTGTGCATCTGTTGACGCGGTGATGGCTGTTGTGCCCGAAACATCGAGCACGCGTCCTGAAGTTGTGGCTTGGAGACGGTAGAGTGCCCCTTTGCGCCAACTAGCAGTTTGCGCCATCATCGGGAGCGAAAAAGCAATAAATGCAGCTCCCAAACAGAGTTTGCTGAAAAACTTCATTGGATTTTTTAGAAAAGGTGAGAGATTATGTGACAAAGATACGCAATAATCCCGAGATAATCGTCTAAAAATCCCAACCAATGCCGATTTCTGCAAAGTCGGCTTTTAATTTATGCGCTTTTATCCCAAGGCTCAAGGTCAGTCCACGGTGCTTCAAACCTTGCGAAAGGTTCCCAAAATGATAGCGCAGTCCGACTCGTTCGTAATAAGGGGTCTCATCGGTGGAAGGCAGTCCCCCAGTTTCGCGCAAAAGATAGTAACCCACATGGACATAGCTCGATAATCTTTGATAGTAACTCTCGTGTTTCAATGCTATACCCAAAGAAAGTGGAGCATATTTTCGCCCTTCTCCGTGACGCGGAGCATAATTACGGAGCTCATCGACATAAGGCAAGGCGAAAACGTCCAAACCTGCGCCAACTGCCCAACGGCGTGCATAGCGACGCATCACATCGCCTTGGAGATTATAGACGAAATATCGTTTGAATTGATCAGTGCGATAATCGGGTGACGTGGGTGACGTCTGATATTGCGTGCGCAACCATTCTTCGAGCAGCGTGCGCATGCCTATATTTCCTTCTAGGTGAACAAACCAATGGGGGCTAAACTGGCAGAAACAAGGGGAGGATTTGGAGAAAATCCCCGATTTCATCGTGTTTCTTTTGTTCGCATGCTCGAAAATAACCGATTTCATCGCCCCCTTTCTCAAGGAGGTATGCTGAAGATCATATTGCAATGCGAGTGTGGGTTGCCACATATTCGCTCCTTTGTTGGGACGATAGGTAGCTCCATTACTCACGTGTCGAAATGCCAAATCCGCGCGCAAAGAAAAGCGTGAGGAGAGACGTAGTTCTCCATAAATACTGGCTCCAAAATGAAAAAGCAAAGGAGAACCCGTGAGCTCATTGTCGGCATTGTTCTTCTTGTTATAAGGGCGAGTGTTGAAAGCCAAACCCTCCTCGATGCTATATCCCCATTCCCCCCAAGTGCAGTGTTGGAGTGGTCGCGAAAAACTTCCTACGAGTGCCAAAAGATGTCCAGGGTGCGAGGCATAGTCCACGGTTTGCAGTTGCCCCCAAGCCGAGGAAGCTGGCTTTTGCATCGTAGCACGTGAAAGATTCGCCCATTGTAGCGACAATCCCCACGTGGGATAGTGGTAATCGTGCGCAAAAATATCGGTGGAATCGGACAAGGTGCGATGTCGCAAAGAGAAAATCACGTTGGAGAGGGAAGTCCCACTTGTCCAAGCACGTTGATATTGATCCATCACAAGCACATTCCCCAGCGAACCACCCACTTCCACGGCATCAATGCGTGAAAGTGAAGACGTGTAGGATTGGGGCTGCAAAGGTTGCACGCCGATGGAGTCTACATTTTGCGCCCAGAGGGAGCGCGCAGACATAGCAAGGCAGCCACCTAAAAAGAGAAAATGGGAAAAGCGCATGGGTGGTATTCAAAGAGTTTGAAGTAAAATATCTGTGTTTGAGACTAAACTATCTTTTAACGAACAACAAAGTTACTCAATTCGTAGGAGCTAGGCTTCGTCTTCTTCGCAGAAAATCGTAATTTTGTGGAGATTACAAATACTCACAACTGTAGCAAGTACTTTATAAGTTGTTGGAGTTCCATTTCTTCTCCTTTTTATCCCATCGTTTCTCTCATGTTTCTCGCTCATTGTGCCCTCTTCATTTCTCTCTTTGGATTGGCTGCTCCTACGGTTCAGCGTGCTGCAAGTTCTCAACCGAAGTCGCACACAGAGCTACGGATGGAGCAGCAAGGACTGGTAGACATCACAAAGGTGATTCCCGACATACACGTCAGTCTCATGTATGCACGTGCTGACAACTTCGTAGGACGTGTGATGTATCGTGATTTGCAGCGCGCTTATCTTCTTCCCGAAACAGCAACAGCGTTGCAGAAAGCCCAAGTTGCTTTGCAAAAAGCGCACCCCGAATTGAGTTTGAAGGTCTATGATGCCGCTCGCCCCATGTCGGTGCAACAGCAAATGTGGAATATGGTGGCTGAAACTTCCAAATCTATCTATGTCAGCAATCCGAAAAATGGCGGTGGTTTACACAATTATGGATTGGCAGTAGACATCACCCTCTGTTGGCGCAATGAGCTGCGCAACGCTCAGGGAAAGCTCCTCCATGCCGCAGGCGACACCACAGGATTGTCCATGGGAACGCCCATTGACTATCTCGGAAAACTTGCTCATGTGCGCGATGAAACCGCGCATTTTAATCGTGGATGGCTAAAAAAAGAGCACATCACTCGCAGACAATGGTTACGCGCAGCCATGGAAGCCGGAGGTTTCAAGGTGTTACCCACAGAGTGGTGGCATTTCAACTTCAAAACTCGCGCGCAAGCGAAAGCGCACTACAAAGTGGTGCAATAAAAATAGAACTTCTCCCTCTTTTATTTTCCTAAACCACTCCGTGACATGAACCCAGATTTTTCGGCTTTGTTACTAAAAACTTCCGATTTCATCGCAGCGCATCGGCATGAACGTCCCGATGCGGTGGCGCTTGTATTGGCTAATCAAGGAGAGAAATTAGGTTTTGACAAAGAGGCATCCGCTTTTATCGTACGACAAATTGAAGGTTGGCAAAAACTCTCCGCAAAAGTTCCGAAGTGGGCTGAGATTCCAACCCTCATCTATCCCCCACGCTTGTCGTTAGAACAATGCAGCAGTCAGACCGCAGCCGAACATAAAGCCCGATTGGTGGAGGAAATTGTAAACAACCACAAGACTTCCGAAGCACCTTTCACGACGATGATTGACCTCACTGGCGGACTTGGAGTTGATTTTTCTTTCATCGCTCCTCTGTTTCCCGAAGCCACTTATGTGGAGCAACAAGAAGAATTGGTGCAACTTGCTCGTCATAATTTCCCTTTGTTAGGATTGTCGCACGCAAACTGCCTTTGTGGCGATGGAGTAACGCATCTTTCCACGATGAAATCGGTGGATTTGGTCTATCTTGACCCTGCACGGCGTGACGAAAATGGTCGCAAAACGGTGCGCATCGAGGACTGCACCCCCAATGTATTGGAACTGTTGCCGCAGTTGCGCGAGAAAGCGCGATGTTTGTTGGTGAAACTCTCTCCCATGTTGGATGTACATCAAGCCATCACCGCCCTCGGATGTGTGACCGAAGCTCACGTGGTGGCAGTGGAGGGGGAATGCAAAGAGATTCTGTTGTTGTGCGATTTGCAAATGCTGCAAGTGCAACAAAGCTCTGTTCCGACATCTCCCTCAAACGAAAAGTCCCAAACCGCAACGCGCTGGATTTGTACGAGTGAGAAAGGGACATTTGCCTTCACCCAGCAGGAAGAGCAAACTGCCCTCTGCCCAATGGCAACGCAAATCGAAGGATTTCTCTACGAACCCGATGCAGCGGTGATGAAGGCAGGAGGCTACAAAACATTCGGAGTTCGCTTTGGGTTGCAGAAACTCCACCCCAACACCCAACTCTATGTTGGCGCGCAAGCAGATCTCACCTTGCCAGCTCGCTGCTTCCGCATTGTAGAAGTGGTCGGTTTCCAAAAGAAAGCTCTCCGCAGCATTAGCAACTTGAAGAAAGCCAATCTCACTGTGCGCAATTTCCCCAATTCTGTGGCAGAACTTCGCAAGCGCCTCAAACTAGTAGAAGGAGGCGACCATTATCTCTTTGCTTGCACCACTGCCCAAGATGAAAAAGTCATCATTGTGACCCAAAAAGTGACTTCTGCAGCCACTTGCGCACGATAAGAACATCCCTTAATTAGGAACGTGAGAGGTTTTTCTCCCCCTTTTTCTTCCAAGCAGTCCCAAAAACCAAATTATTTTCCACTCGGACTTCATTTTATTATCTAACTATATATCAACGAGATAACAACCTTCTTAAAACTTTTCTCAGCAGAAAATGCACTTTTTCGAGAAAAAAACAGCGATTTCTTGTAACTTTTTCCACCCCTTGTCCGTCCTACCTATAGAGGCATGAAAGAAATAGACTTCCAAAATGACTTGCTGCCGCTCAAACATAAGCTCTATCGCCTGGCGCAGCGCATCACCCTCGACAGCCTCGAAGCTGAAGATGTGGTGGAAGATACACTCGTCCGTGTCTGGGAGCGTCGCAAGTCGCTCACGGATGTGGAGAACTTAGAAGTCTACTGCTTGACCATCTGTCGAAATTTAGCCCTCGACCGCGCAGAACGCAAAGATGCGCAGCACGCGGCACTCGATGCTAATTTTGATGCACCAGCCGACACGACGACACTCCCCGATGCTCAATTAGAAGCTGATGAGCGACTCGCTTGGGTGCGACGCTCTTTTGAAATGCTGCCTGAGAAACAGCGCACCGCCTTGCAGTTGCGCGACATCGATGGACACAGTTACCAAGAAGTGGCAACGGCGATGGAAATCTCGGAAAGCGATGTGAAGGTAACCCTCCACCGCGCCAGACAAGCACTTAAAGAAAAGCTCAGCCATCTGAGATTTCACCTCTAATTCTCACAAGAAACTCCTCATTATGAACTACCAGTACATTGAACAATTAATTGAACGCTACTTCGCCGCTGAAACTTCAGTCGCCGAAGAACGCATTCTCCGTGCTTTCTTCACGGAAGCAGAGTGCAATGTGCCCAGTCATCTGCAGCAATACACTTCTCTTTTCCGCTTCGTAGCCGAAGAGTCTGAAGCTCCTGCAGTGCTTGGTGAAGAGTTTGATGAAAAGCTCATTGCCCGCCTTCGTGCCAAGGGAGATATGCCCGAAGTGCATGTGCGTGCCATCAAGATGACCCTCGGTGCTCGTCTTCGTCCTTTGTGGCGTGCAGCAGCAGCGGTCACTCTCCTTGTCGCCATCGCTGGCACTGCTGAAGAAGCCATCGACAAAACGACAAGCACCCCCATGAACTTGCAAGCTGTTGAAGCTACGCATAGTGTAGACAGCACCGGTGCCACACACAGTCCCTACCGCCAAGTGCAAGAAGGATTAAAGATGGCAGTGACCAACGACACATTGCCTCAAGCGTCATCAAGACCTTGAGCCCCTATACGAGATAGACTGACGCGCCAATTGCTTATTAAAACACCCTCCTGAACCCTTTGGTTTCAGTTCTCTCTCTTTCTTCGTCCCACAAACAACGATGACTATAACGCTCGTTACAGACGAACGATCACACCAGGAAGCAGCTCTGTTGCTTTCTGGTGTGTCGTTTTATACCCCACCCTTAGAATCTAAACCACTATTATCCCCAAAAGATCATTAGACAGTTGTGGTGTAATATTACCCAAAAAGGTCATTAGACCGTAATCGTGCTATTCGTGATAGAGAAGATAGCACTATTACAGTCCAATGACCTTTTGGGCTAAAGCGTATGCTAAACGCAAAGATAGCGACTTATCAGCTGGCTAGACTCTTGGGTTCAATGCCAAAGATCTTCATGTCGTTCTCTACATCTGTGATGCCAGCAATGCCAAAGTTTTCTACCAATACTTTCGCCACATTGGGAGAAAGGAAAGCAGGAAGCGTGGGACCCACGTGGATGTTCTTCACACCAAGATACAACAACGCGAGCAACACAATAATTGCCTTTTGTTCATACCAGGCAATGTTGTAGGCAATGGGTAAGTCATTCACGCTTTCAAGTCCGAAGATATCCTTCAACTTCAACGCAATGAGTGCGAGTGAATAGCTGTCATTGCACTGACCAGCATCGAGCACACGAGGAATGCCGTTGATGTCGCCCAACGCCAATTTGTTGTAGCGATATTTTGCACAACCAGAAGTCAAAATCACCGTGTCTTGTGGGAGTGCTTTCGCAAAATCACCATAATAGTCGCGACCTGCTTGACGACCATCGCAACCGCTCATCACCACAAACTTCTTGATGGCACCGCTTTTCACAGCTTCCACCACCTTATCGGCAAGTGCAAACACTTGGTTGTGACCAAATCCGCCAACGATTTTACCGGTCTCGATGCGTTTTGGAGCAGGACAAGTCTTTGCCAAAGCTATGATTTCAGAGAAATCCTTACGTCCCTCAGCGTCTGCCACAATGTGTTTCCATCCTGGGAAAGCCGTTGCGTTAGTGGTAAACACCTTGTCCTTGTAAGTGGCATTGGGAAGCGGAGGTACGATGCAGTTGGTGGTGAAGAGAATCGGACCATTGAAAGCCGTGAACTCTGCACGTTGTTGCCACCAAGCATTTCCGTAGTTGCCCACAAAGTGCTTGTATTTCTTGAAAGCTGGGTAGTAGTGCGCTGGAAGCATCTCACCATGCGTGTAGATGTCTACGCCTTGTCCTTCCGACTGTTCGAGCAGCTGTTCTAAATCTTTGAGATCATGACCACTGATCAAGATGCCAGGACGATTTTGCACGTCAATAGACACTTCTGTCACTTCGGGATGACCGTAAGTGCCTGTGTTAGCACGGTCGAGCACATCCATAGCCTTCACCCCATATTCACCAGTACGCAAAGTGAGGTCGATGAGGGCTGCTACATCAAGATTTCCCACGGTGAGCGCAGCCAAAGCGTCGCAAGTGAAATGATTGATGGTGAGATCTTCATAGCCAAGACGTTCGGCATGCTCCACGTAAGCCGCCATTCCCTTAAGACCATAGATAATCAATTCGGTGAGAGAGCGTTTGTCTGCATCAGTCTCAGCCAAAACACCCACTTCTGCAGCCTTTGCATCGAAATTATCACGCACATCGCTCCAAGTGAGCGCGTCAGTGGTGGGCAATTCCACCTCGAGTTGTTGCAAACGAGCCACAAGCTCATCACGCAAAGAGAGTCCGCGCTCCACACGCGCAGCAATGCTGTCATCGTCAAAGTTAGCATTGGTGATGGTGCAGAACAAAGCATCAGTGTTGAAATGATACACCTCGGCAGGAATAGCCTCACCACGTTGGCGAAGCAGCGTTTCGGCTACACTAATACCGCGAACTACAAAAAGCAGGAGGTCTTGCAAACGGGCTGTAGAGGCTTCTTTGCCACAAACGCCCTTGATCAAGCAACCTGTGTTGTGTGCCGTTTCTTGGCACTGAAAGCAAAACATTTTAGGATCCATGTTATGTCTATGTTAGTTTATGTCGCTGCAAAGATACAAAGCATCGTAGGAGGAAAACGTAACATCAGTTACGGTTGCGCAGGTTTATAAGCCAGCGTTCCTGCAAAACACCGGTATGAACAATCAGTTGGCGTGTAAGCGCAGCCTACTCTCTACTCTCTAATCTCTAATCTCCCTCGCGTTAAGAAAGGTTACACTACCCTCTCTCGCGTGCGCACACGCGCGCGCACCCTGCACTTTTGCACTTTTTGCTTTCACAACCTTCACAGACTTCTCCATAAGCAACTATCAATCAATTTATTACCGCATATTTTTAAACATATTTTCAGAAAGCCCGTATTGAGCGACTGAAAAGAGGCACAAAATAGGGAAAGCGTAAACCTGACTAAGAGAGGGATTGAACCACCATTTGGGGAGGAGAAAACAAAACTGTAGGAGCTTTTGAAAAAAACGTGGGAGATTTTCGGAAAAACGTGGGAGAAAATTTGAAAAAAGTCCAACGTTTTAGGGCGTATCTCC
>JABZGM010000390.1 GCA_015259235.1 Alloprevotella sp.
CCTCTATGGCTATCGCCTCACCATTGTTCACCAAAATGAAGTCCACCTCGTGCGTTTTCTTGCTGCTGTCCGCCTCGCGCCAATAATACACCTCAAAGCCTGCCTCATCTGCCATGGCGAGCAAGTGTGCTCCCACCGCACTCTCCACCCATCGTCCCCAAAGCCTAGCATCGGTGCGGTCCATCTCAAACGACCTCCCTTTATATGCCGTGAGCAAAGCATTGTTGTACACTTGATATTTGGGGATGGAACTCCGCTTTCGCGCCTCATCATTGGCATACTTCTGCAATCCCGTGAGCAAAGCACACTGGTCGAGAATCTCAAGATACGAAGCCAAGGTGGTTACATTGCCAGCATCTTGCAGCTGTCCCATCAGTTTCGTCAGCGACAGCATCTCTGTCGAATAACTACATCCCAACTCAAACAGTTGTTTCATCAGAGCAGGTTTGTAGATGATGGAGGTCATCAGCGCATCTTTCCCAATGGCAGGAGCCACTAACGCATCCTTGATGTACTTGCGCCAACGTTTTTCGTCCTTGATCAAAGTGGCAGCTCCAGGATAACCGCCAAAATAAATATACTCATCGAGCGACAATCCAAAAGCATCCTGCATCTCTTGATAACTCCAATGCCCCAGACGAATCAATTCGAAACATCCTGCCAACGATTCGGTAAGCCCTCTTTTGAGCAACAAACGACTGCTCCCCAGCAACACCACCTTGAGATTGACCCCATGGCGCGTGTCTTCGTCCCATTCTCGCTTCACCACCTCACTCCAGTTGTCTATCTTCTGCACCTCGTCTATCACCAGCAAGCGTTCCCTCTCACCACGCAGTCGCATGGTCGTGCGCGCACTTTCCCACACCTGCTGCTTCAATCACTGTCTTTGGGGGCAACAGCATCAGCCACTTCCACCGTATGAGGCAGACTGATGGCTTGCACCACCTGATGCACCAGCGTTGTTTTGCCCACTTGTCGCGGTCCTACCAACACTTGCAAGAAACGCCTTGGCTCTTCTATGCGTGCTTTCAGCGTGTGATATTGTTTGCGGATATAATTCATATTCTCTTGCGGATTTTACTCAATTCCCCTGCCGGATTTACTCAATTCTCTTGCCGGATTTACTCAAATCTGCGTACAAATTTACTCAATTCTCCCTATTCTCGCAAAGGAAAGTCCGTAAATTTCAAGGATTTAGTCCAAATAAACATTTCGTGATAGGAAACAACAACACAATGG
>JABZGM010000391.1 GCA_015259235.1 Alloprevotella sp.
GCTACAGCAGAAGCCTGCATAGAATTTGACGGAATGGGACTTTCTCTCATGGAGATTAGTCATCGCACGAGTAATTTCCAAGCCGTGATTGACGAATCGGTAGCTCTTGTCAAAGAACTTTTGAAAGTGCCCGAAGGTTATGAAGTACTTTTCGTAGGAGGTGGAGCCTCCACTCAATTCTGCTACGTGCCTTTTAACCTTCTTGAGCACCAAGCCGCCTATCTCAACACGGGAGTCTGGGCAAAGAAGGCGATGAAAGAAGCAAAACTCTTTGGAGATGTGGTAGAAGTCGCGTCTTCTGCTGCCGACAATTTCACCTATATCCCCAAGGATTATACTATTCCCACCACCGCCGACTATTTTCACATCACCACCAACAATACCATCTACGGCACAGAATTGCACGAAGACCTCGATAGTCCAGTTCCAGTAGTAGCAGATATGTCGAGCGACATCTTCTCGCGTCAGATTGATGTGTCGAAATATGCCCTCATCTATGGCGGTGCACAGAAAAACCTCTCTATGGCAGGTGTCACATTTGTCATTGTCCGCACCGACATTCTCGGCAAGGTGAGTCGTCCGCTTCCTTCAATCATAGACTACCGCACCCACATCGCAGGAGGGAGCATGTTTAACACTCCTCCCGTGTTGCCCATTTTTACCAGCCTTCAAACCTTGCGTTGGATCAAGGAACAGGGTGGGGTAGCTGAGATGGAGCGTCGCGCAAAAGAAAAAGCCGATTTGCTCTATGCAGAAATCGACCGCAATCCTTTCTTCCGTGGCACAGTGACCGACAAGGCAGATAGAAGTTACATGAACGTGTGCTTCGTCATGGCAGAAGGTAAGGAAGAACTTGAAGCAGAGTTCCTAAAGTTTGCCACAGCTCGCGGCATGCATGGCATCAAGGGACACCGTTCTGTAGGTGGCTTCCGAGCTTCTATTTATAATGCTATGCCACTTGAAGGCGTGCAAGCCCTTGTGGAAACGATGAAACAATTCGAACAAGAACATTAATCGCTTATTTTGCATGGTATGAACATTCTAATTGCCACCGAAAAGCCTTTTGCAGCCTCAGCTGTCGAAGGTATTCGAGAAATTGTCGAAGCAGCAGGGCATCAACTCCACCTGTTGGAGCGATACACCGAGAAAAGCGAACTGCTGACTGCCGTAGCAGAAGCAGAAGCGCTCATCGTGCGCAGTGATGTCATTGATGCTGAAGTT
>JABZGM010000392.1 GCA_015259235.1 Alloprevotella sp.
ACCTTATCACTTGTGGATGCACTAATTCTAAATTGCGCTTGTCCACTGGGTGTTCCCTCCACAATGAACGCCGTGTTGGCAGGAATTTCACCTTGTATTTCGCGGAGCGAGAGTCGATCTTCTCCCTCCTTTACCGCGCGATATGCTTTTGCTTTTTCTATGTGTCCTTGTACGGGAGTGAAGAAAGTGGCATATCCGTGTTGCGCAATGTTGATGGGAAGCACTTCCACACGTTCAGCCACCATAGGTGTGGACAGAGCAACATTGTTTTCGGCTACACCTCGTAGGCGAATTTGGCTGTCTTGTTGCACCCATTGCAGTTCGCTGCCTTCATTGGAGTAGGGAGCAAAAGTCAAAGCCTTTGTCCAATTGATTTCTTCGGTGTCTAATTGCAAAACTCTGCCCGTGGAAAGAGAGATGATTTTGTTGTTTAGACGATAGAAAATGGCGCGAATGTTGTTTGGGGCTTCACCGTCTTGCGCAGTGGTGGCGGAAGACAATGTGCTGTTCTCTGTATGCTGCGGATGGGGCGCAACGACATAAGCCGATTGTTGAGGGAGCGTCAAGACAAAGAAGTCTTTCTCCGCAGGAACGTAAACCATTTCTGGAGCCTTGCTGCGCGCATTGGTAAATTCAAATTCACGCTGTGCATTTGCTCCGAAGGGGAGTTCACGTTGTTCGCCATTTCCTAAATCTTGCACGATGACCATACGATAGCGTTGGTCGTTGCGCACCTTGAGTTGCGCGATGCGAAGGGGAATGTCTTGAGAAGAAATTTGTCCATTGGCTGGAATGTTCACATTTTCTGCTGAAGCATCATTGCCAAGAGGTATTCTCACTTTGGTACTTTCTTCTTCGAGATAGTATTTCAGTCTTCCGTTGAAGCCGTTTGTCTTGTCGGCTTGAATGGCAAAGACTAGATGGTCGTCGGTGCCGAAAGTGAGGTTTCTTTTGGTGGTTGAAGCCGTCACGGAAGCATCTGCATTCTTGGAGAATATCAAGGTGAGTGTAACCTTTGGCAGTGTCATTTCAGCCGGATTGTTCTCTTTGACCACGACTTCGGGCAAAGTGCCATCGTGGGATGGGAGAACGTCATACAACTGTCCACCATCAATTTTCACTTGGGCTTTCACATCATAGATGCCAGGCGTGAAATTGTCAGGGATATTGACCGGAACAGGCACGTTTTTAGTGGTGAACTCATCGTGATCCACAATGT
>JABZGM010000393.1 GCA_015259235.1 Alloprevotella sp.
GGATTCTATCATCACTTTAGTGAGAAAATAGAGAAAATCATACAAATCATGAATTTCTTGTCCTATTTTTATAGTAAAGGCTGCTACATTTATTTCTACATTTGTCGTAGTAATTCAAACAGAAACAGCCAGATATGAAGAATATACTCCTTTCTCTTTCAGTTTTTCTTTTCATGGGAATGGCGCAAGCTCAGACCTTGGAAGAGTGCCAGCAAGCTGCTGAAAAGCATTATCCGCAGATTTGTCAATATGGGCTCATCGAGAAGACAACAAATTTCACTGTTGCTAATATTGCGAAAGGATGGTTGCCGCTGATTTCAGCATCGGCACAAGCCACTTATCAAAGTGATGCTGCAGCATGGCCAGAGACGATGCAAGGTGTGATGCAACAGTTGGGAGTGCCCATCAAAGGGCTTTCAAAAACTCAGTATCGCATGGGGGTAGATATATATCAGTTGGTTTATGATGCTGGAGCCTTGCAAGCTCAGCAGGCAGTAGCCCGATCTAAGGGTAGGGTGGAGTCAGCGCAAATGGAGGTTAATCTCTATGCCCTTCGACAACGTGTGCATGAAATGTATTTTTCGCTCTTGCTACTTTCCGAACAAATAGAGCTCAACAAGGATTTGCAAACTCTTCTTTCTGCCAATGCACAACGGGTGGAGGTGATGGTCAAGGGAGGAATAGCAGCAGAAAGTGATTGGCAAAGCGTGAAGGCGGAGCTGCTCACTGCCGTGCAGCAAGGCATCGCGTTGCAGTCTCATCAGCGAGCTTTGCAACAGCTACTCTCTGTTTTTTGTGGTATTGAGGTGCAACATCCCACAAAACCAGCTTTTCCACTCCTAAGCCAGCGACCACAATTGGAACGTCCTGAACTGCGAGTGTTTGAGTCGCAGCTGCAAGTGCTGGAAGCGCAAGAAAAAGCTCTCAAGAGTACATTGCTCCCAAAGTTTGGATTCTTTGCTCAGGGCTTTTATGGATATCCAGGTTACAATATGTTTGAAGACATGATGCGCCATCGTTGGAGTCTCAATGGTCTGGTGGGAGCAAAACTCACTTGGAACCTCAGTGCCTTCTATACTCGCAAAAATGATAAAGCCAAGATTGAGCAACAGCGGGAGATGATAGAGAATCATCGTCAGACTTTCCTCTTCAATAATCATTTGCAGCAGGTTGAAACGGAGGAAAATATGAGAAAATATCAAGA
>JABZGM010000394.1 GCA_015259235.1 Alloprevotella sp.
TCTTTAGGAAGTATAAATCGCTAGCTCCTTGTACCACAGCCCATGTGATGTCGGATATGTATGCCTTTGGGGAATCATCCGCTTCCACATCCACAAAATTCATACAGGCTGATTTATACCCATCTGCATCTTCATCTCTGCCCTGTGCTTTATCTCGAACTGTTTGCAGGTTAGTTTCCTTTAATCTCAACTTATTGTCGATGGTGACAAGAACTTTGGCCACCACTCGTTCTACAGTGGCATTTGCCGTGTTGATGGTGGTACTGTTTTTGACCGTTTCTTTCATTTGCTCGGTGATCGCTACGTCGACGGGTTCTCCAGTCATCACAATGGCGTCCTTGCCACCGACATTTGTCACGAATTCATCGGCGCGAGTTTGCGTCACTTCCCCTGTGGGAACAGTTGAGATAGACGCGTTAGACCAACCACTGGTTTGCAAGAAGTCGCGAAATTCTTTTGCGGTGCAACCAGTAGTTGCTTTTGCATTGATTTTAGTGATGAGGCGCTGATTGAGATTGACCAATACAAACACACGTTTTTGTCCCAAAGTGGACAAAAATGGTTCTTTGAGGGTGTAGGTATCACCGTTTACCTCAAACTCGCTACCAGCTATGACTTTGGTTGTTTCGTAGCTAGCATCTTCTCCTGCTCCATTAAAAATGTACACATAGACATTGTCAATAACATCATCTCCCTCCCATTCTGCCCAGTGCAGGGGCATAGAATTCTCTGTGGCTTCAGGGGGTACATGCCCTTCCTCTGAAGCACCTCCCGATCGTGTAGTACGGTTGTTTTTCGAGGTAGTTGAAATTGTCAAACCCATGTATGCGCCAATGGCGTGATCTCTATGTTCTGTCTTGCTGTAATCTAAATCATAATCGCGGCAAGCGGAGAGACTGAGGAGTGCAGCCAAGGAAAGGATGAATATGCGAAGATTTTTGTTCACGATGATAGTTGCTGGTATTTATGTAATAATAAGCTTACCCACTCTAGCAAAGGGAGGATATTGTTTTATGACTTGGAATCTCTCTTTTTTCCATTGTTTGCTCTCTAAAGATAGTATTCCTGCATAGGTTGGTTTGTCCTGCGGGGGTGTAGAATGAGAAATGATGAAGTTGCAATATGTAGAATTTACACTTGCGATGCTGCGTTGAAATTTTATTGTATCGCGTTCGATGTGTCGTTCGTGTAAACC
>JABZGM010000395.1 GCA_015259235.1 Alloprevotella sp.
GTTTTCGTTAAGCCAAATGAGCAGAACCGAGCTTGCTCGAGTTATGCCATGGCGAGAAAAGGAAGGATGAAATCCAAGCCATAAAGCCCAACGCTGGCGCGTAGTTAGGCTAGATGCCGGTGAATTTCTCCACGAAGGCAGAGATGCGCTCCAACACCGCGTTGCGCTTAGCGCGAGAATTGCGGTCGAGAGGCGAAACCTTGAAAGGCAAAATCTCATCCAAATCCGTGCCTTGGTTGGAGGCATAGCCACGGCGGAGGGAGAAGTCGATGAAATGGTGCGCAGCTTCGGGGCGCAAACCCTCGTCGGCAATAAGCTGATCGCGCTCTTCGTCGCGGCGTTGCTGTGCAAACTCGTAGAACGCTGGGATGATGTCCTCGCGCTCTGCGATGGTGTCGAGATCCGTGCACTCGATGAAGTCCACAATCAAGCTCTCCTTGGCGCGCTGTCCCAGACTGGCGCGGATCACACGGCGCACCTCCTCGATCAGTGCCGCCTTCTCGCTGTGCATCTTGTGGTAGTCGTAAATCAAGTGCAAGATGTAGTCCAGATTGATTTCCTGAGAGCGGAGCAAATCCACCTCAAACACCACATTGTCCCAGTCAACCTTGAGCGAAGACTGCTTCGCATCCTGGCGCTTTCGCTTGATCCACTCGCGGATGTCGTGATAGACACTCGTGCAGTCCTGCACTCTGCGCGTGGTGAGCACCACTACAGCCTGCATCTCCTCGAGTTTTTCGTCAGAGATGCCGTTGGTCTGTTGAAATTCCTCCAGTGCCTTGGCATCGCCTGCGGGAATCGACTCGTGCAACTCGCGCAACTGCACAAACTCATCGAAGTTTTGCAACACATTTTCCAGTCGCAGATACTGCCCGAAGAGGTGAGCAAAAGCGCGCTTGTCCTGCTCCTCCACCAGATTTGTGGGGTCGGGAAATTGCTCCTCCAACTGCTGCACCACTTCCACATAGCCCTTGTGGTGGTGTCCGCGCTCATCGTCATAGCCCTTGAGGAAATCCTCGTAGCCACGTTCGAGCACGGTGGTCACAGGGTCTTCCGTCTGGTTCTTACCAAAGAGACGGAGCGCCTCTTTTGTGGCATTTTCCAAGTCGCGGAAGCAAACGATGTTGCCAAACGTCTTCGTGCCGTCATAGATGCGATTGGTGCGTGAGAAGGCTTGTATCAAACCATGGT
>JABZGM010000396.1 GCA_015259235.1 Alloprevotella sp.
GCGAAGAGCTGGGCGTTTCGCCTTGGCTGGAGATAGACCAAGAGCGCATAAACCTCTTTGCCGATGCCACGCTAGACCACCAATGGATACACGTAGACGTGGAACGCGCCAAGCAAGAGAGCCAGTTTAAGAGCACCATTGCGCACGGATATCTCACCCTCTCGTTGTTACCTCACCTTTGGGAGCAGATTATTGAGGTGAACAACATCAAGATGTTGGTGAACTATGGTATGGACAAGATGCGCTTCGGACAGGCTGTGGTGACGGGAAGTCGTGTGCGACTGGTAACCAAATTGCATGCCATCAGTAATATTCGCGGCATCTGCAAGACCGAAATCGAGTTTAAAATCGAAATAGAAGGACAGCGCAAGCCCGCCCTCGAAGGTATCGCCACCTTCTTGTATTATTTCGAATAAACTTGCAGACATAGTCTTTTGAACTTTTATAGTCAAGCGGAAATGGGGTATGGCATTCCAGGTCCATTTCCGTTTGTCTATAAATTGATTTTATAATTATTTTAATGTTCTCTCAGGTGTCTAAGAATGACAAGAACAGGTATTTATCCTAGGTAGGGGTAGATAAGAGGGCATTAAAGGCTTTTACTACAAGAACTTAATCTTAAATCTACGATTTATTAGAGTAGACCAATAAGTTTGCAGGTGGAAAACATTTTGTAGACTCCCTATAAGTGTTCTTTTTGCCTTCTTCTATTACTCGTTTCCATTTTTATTTGCGCCATTAAAAAAAAATATTTAGTTTTGCATATCGTAAATATGCATGCACAATGGAGAACTTGCGAACAGGTGTTGTTCTAAGGCGAGTTTTGTAGTGGCAGAAGAGTTGGAAAAGTATCCTATACCTGTGCTTATTGTATAGGGATAGGGAGGAGAGGTTATATGTGTTGCTTTCTCAAACATTTATTAGGTAGTTGAGTATATGGTTTCATTTTGCTTCTCTAGCGTAGAAGAAGAGTTATTGCATGCAGGAAAAATTAGAAACAGCTGTTATTGGTCTAGGGTATTTGAGTTTATCTCTAGCTCACCCCTTCCTATGGGAGTATACAACAATTGGCTTTGACATAAGACAAGGGCGTGTGAATGTATTGATGGCAGGTCACGGTGTTATGTAGGACATGTTGGGGCAAATTGTTGTAAGAGGTTTTATGCCATAGCTTATGT
>JABZGM010000397.1 GCA_015259235.1 Alloprevotella sp.
TCCACACGGCTGCAACATCGCCTCCATCGCCTCGCGCATCGTCATCGGCTTCCCCTCCTCGTCCACAAAGATTGCAGCCTTGGCGCACAGCTCCTCCGCCACCGCCTTCCCCTCCACCGTGGAGAGTGCCACCAGCGAATCATCTAGCGGCAAATCCCCCAAATTCACCAACCGCGCACCCTGCATCAACAGCACACCCAACGAAACTATCGCTACACTAGGCGTAAATGCAACGCGGTCGAGCATCCCGAAATCTGAAAAAGTCAAACTAACGGGGTATAATTCCGCACGCTCGTATGGTTCTTCGTAGCTTTCGGGGTCTAGAGTGCCGCGCCAATACAGCGCGCCTTCTCTGTACACATCAAGCCCGATTTCTCCTGGCTTCACTGTGTAAAGATTTATATAAGTTCGGTCGCCCGGACTTTCGATTGAAAGCGTGGCAGTACTTCCATAAATGGGAGTTTCTTTTGATGTTTCCCCCCAATCTATTATGAGAGGTTCAACCGCTTCAAAGCGCAACTCCTCAGGTTGTGAATTTGTCGGCTGCTCATCACCTTTGCGCCAAATGTCCACACGATAAAGCGTGCCAGCCTTACTCATAAATTCGCCCGTATGGGTCACTATTCGTGCCATGTTTTGTTTGTATTGGTGAGGTTCTAGAAATTACGTGAGCGGTATCGGCTTTCCTTGTTGAGGATTCCAACAAGTTGTCGTCCCTCAATGCGGAATTCTACTTGTCCCCCTCCGCTCTGTTGTGGGGCTATCAAACTGCGGAGACGGTCGAGAGGTGCAACCACTTCTGGGTTGTGGCTTGCCCCTGCATACTCGCCAAACAGTCCAACAGTAGGTCCGTAAGCAATACCACCGTCTGCATATTTGGGTATAGAAGCAAGCGTGCCAATCATCAACGCCACAAGCCCTGCGGCAATGCCTATACCTGCAAAAGGTATCGCTGCGTGAGCGGAGAAAGTGGTGGCGGCGGCTGCTGTGGTTGCTGCTGTTGCTTCCACGTGGCTCGCTGCTGCTTTCGCTACGCTGGCACTCACCGCCACGCTGGCTTCTGTGGCGATGGCAGTTGTATTGGTTGCATGTGCAGCCGTTTCCACGATTTTTGCGGCTGTGGTTGCCTTGCTGACTGCTTCGATAATTCGCACCACTTCAATGATTGAGCGCAAAC
>JABZGM010000398.1 GCA_015259235.1 Alloprevotella sp.
AAGATAAGGAAGAACCTTACTGGTGGTGTCCGCCCGAACGTTTTGTGATTTTTCCCGATGAACTGCACATTTCACACTCGCTGCGACAGTTGTTGAGAAGCGGCAAGTATCGGGTGACGTTCGATCAAGACTTTGAACGTGTGATGCGCGGATGTGGCGAAGTCAATGGTCGCAACCACGAGAAAGGACGATGGTTGGGCGAACATCTCATCGGGGTGTATGTAGATTTGCACCGCCAAGGGATAGCTCATAGTGTTGAAGTGTGGAAGGGCGATGACTTCGTGGGCGGCTTGTATGGCTTGGAAGTTGGTCGCACTTTCTGCGGAGAAAGCATGTGCTCGTTTGCTCCCAATGCTTCTAAGGTGGCATTGTCTGCTCTGGCAGATCGCTTGAAAGAACGTGGTGATTGGTTGATTGATTGTCAACTCCACACCAATCATCTGCAATCGCTAGGAGGAAGATATTTGCCCTACGATGAGTTTATGACTTACGTGAGGGGATAAAAAGGCTATCGCCTGCAACGTCTCAGGATTTGCTGAGGTGTTGCAGGCGATATTGTCTTGGAGTCATGTTGAAGCTCCGATGGAAAGCATTGTAAAAGGATTGTCGCGAGGAAAACCCGCAGTGGAGTCCGATTTCTTCGACAGTGTAATCGGAGAATTTGGGATCCACCAATCGTTGTGCTACTTCGTTGCTGCGAATCTTGCCAATGAGCTGGTGGAAATTGATGCCCGCTTGGGTGGCGATGGCAGCACTGATGGCACGGTGGTCGCAACCAATCTCTTGGGCGATGTCGCGTGCTGAGACCTTCGGATTGCGCGACATGCGTTTGAGTTGGAGCAATCGCAAGACCTCAATGTAGATTTGTGCCATGCGTTGCGCATTGAAGTTGTAAGTGTAGGGTTTGGACATCCTTAAACTATGACGTTTGACGTGGGTAAGCAAGAGAAGTAGAGTCTACTTCGCAAGATAAGCGGAGTGTTTTGTCTTTTCGCAGTATAAGCCACGCGATTCTTGCAATAGGATTTCATAAAAATGGCAGAGTAACGCAGAGCCACTAAGCAGCAGATGAGAGAAAACACTAAATAGCGATTTCTCCCGAACCGATGCAGATGCGACCATCGCGAGAATAGACCACTCCAAACTGTCCAGGGGCAATGCCTTGGATGGGGT
>JABZGM010000399.1 GCA_015259235.1 Alloprevotella sp.
AATGGCGCACCGCTTTTCCTCACATTTATCTATCAACTATGGCTGAGCCCAAAGAACCCAAATACAAACTCTACTACTCCATCGGAGAAGTGGCAGAAATGCTTGGTGTCAACGACACGCTCCTCCGCTTTTGGGAACGAGAATTTCCACAGATTTCTCCCAAAAAAGGCGGACGCGGTGTGCGACAATACACCAAAGACGACATTGAAACGATCAAGGTGATTTACAATCTCGTCAAAGTGCGCGGCCTCCGCATCGAAGCCGCTCGCGAAGCACTTCGCAAAAACAAGGAAGGTGAAGTGCAGTCTGCCGAAGTCATCGAGCGACTTCGCTCCATTCGCTCCGAACTCGTGGAACTCAAAGCTGCACTCGGAGATTTGGAATAACTCCATTGCCCACGGCTACGCACGTTCTTCCGCCTATCGTTCTCTTCATATCTGATTGCTAACGCCTTACTTATTGCTTATGGCAAAAGCCAAAACTGCCTACGTCTGCGACAACTGTGGTTACGACTCGCCCAAGTGGGTGGGGCGTTGTCCCTCGTGTGGACAGTGGAACACCTTCAAAGAAGTCAACATTTCTCCTATTTCCACCCCTAGCAAGGGCGCAGCTGCTGTAGTTTCTGCAGGGTTGAATCGTCAGCAAAGCAAACCACAGCGACTCTCAGAAATCAATGCTACCGAAGAAGAACGCTATGACACGCACGATGCGGAACTCAACCGCGTGTTGGGCGGTGGCATCGTCCCTGGCAGCCTGATTCTCTTGGGTGGTGAACCAGGGATTGGTAAGTCCACACTGCTGCTCCAGACCGTGCTGCGCATGAGCGACCGCCGCATCCTCTATGTGAGCGGTGAAGAGAGTGAACGACAAATCAAACTCCGCGCTGATCGCCTCTGCACTTCCCCACAAACGCAAGGCTACTCCGCCGCAACTGGCGAGGAACCGCTACTGTTTTGCGAAACGCGCCTAGAAGTGATTTTGGAACAGGTGAAAGCCGTGCAACCCGATTTGCTCATCGTGGACTCTGTGCAGACGATGCAAACGGAAAGTGTGGAGTCTTCACCAGGCAGTGTGACGCAAATTCGCGAATGTGCGACAGCCTTGCTCAAATATGCCAAGGACAACAACGTCCCAGTGCTCCTCATCGGGCACATCACCAA
>JABZGM010000039.1 GCA_015259235.1 Alloprevotella sp.
TATGTATTGTATTTGTGCGGGCTTTGGGGGTGGCTTGCGAGGACAATTAGGGATAACTAGAAAATGAAAGATGATAGGAAGTTGTCTTCTCCATAACGCGCTACACTATAACAGTCTAATGACCGATTGGGGTTTTCGGACAACACCTTTATCCCTTGCGGATTACATCATGAGCACTGCATCTGGATCTTCTTTAGGATGAATTTTCAATATTGTACTATGAGCATCTCCCAAAGAATGAAATAGAGGTGTTACATCCCTTTCAGGAGTACATTTGACCATTAAGCCGAATGAAATGCAGCAAAGCAGATTACTCTCCTTCTCTTAACCATTGATCGATAAGTTTGCGAGCTAAACTAATCTTGCCAGGTAATTCTGGCAAGTTGTTCCTGCGAAACCACCCTCCTCTTTCTATTTCCTCTTCTTGTAATTGGAGTGTTCCGCCTGCATATTCAGCCCGAAAGCCAATCATTTGTACAAAGGGAAAGGGCCATGACTGCGAAGCAACATATCGAATATTCTTGATACTAATACCAGTCTCTTCCAAAACTTCGCGTTTAACAGTGTCTTCCAAAGTCTCGCTTGACTCCACATAGCCTGCAACAAGGCTATGAAAGCTGCCGGGAAAAGTATGGGTGCGAATCATCAACACTTCATCGTGTTCCTTTACTCCATCTTCTGAAGGTTTTTCTACTAAAACAATGATAGCTGGGCTTGGGGAGGGCCAGTATTCTCTGCCACAATTAGGACATTGTTTGGAGATATCTGTTAGTTGCTTAAGCTTATGAGCACATTTCCCGCAAAACTGATGTTCCTCATCCCAGTGGAGCAGCTCCTTAAGTTTGCATACTACTTTATATTCATTGGCAGACAGGAGCTCGAAAGCTTGACGCAAATGTACTGATTTCCAATTCTTGGGTAAACATTCGGGTGCAAGCTGCACACCCAGAAAACATGGTCCACCTGCATTTTCCATTCTACGCACATTCTCTTGAGATGAGAGAGAGGCAAGTAGCTCGCTATCTTCAGGAAGTTCTCCTTGGTCTGTGAACCAAAGCAGATCTTTTGAAAAGACAATCCAATATACTTGTGACATAAGAAACAAGCCGCATTACTCCCATCAAGAAGTAATGCGGCAAATATTTGAGAGTTTTTCTAAATCAATAGATTAGAGACCAAGACTTTTGCGTACAGCATCAACTTTCTTCATAGCTTCTGCACGTACTGCCTTGTAGCACTTAGGACATTCCATGTCACCGCGTACTTCGATGTAGAACTTAATCTTAGGTTCTGTGCCAGAAGGACGAACACTCACTTTAGTGCCGTCAGCAGTAAACCATTGAAGAACGTTGCTGGTTTCTGGGAAATCAAGTGCAGTGGCATTACCTTGAGCATCAAAAGCTTTAAGCACTTTGTAGTCCTTGGTAACAACGACTGGAGAACCGGCTAATTCCTTAGGAGGATTAGTGCGGAAAGACTCCATCATAGCTTTGATTTCATCTGCTCCACTCTTGCCAGGCTTCACCACATTGATGGTATGGTTAAGAGCAAAGCCATATTCCACGTAGATGTCCATGAGCACGTCGAAGAGGGTCTTACCTTGGTCTTTTGCCCAAGCGCAGATTTCTGCCAAAAGGCAGCAAGCTGAAACAGCATCCTTGTCACGAACGATATCTTGTCCCATGAAACCGTAGCTTTCTTCACCGCCACCAATATATGTTTCCTTACCTTCGAGAAGACGAATCACACGTGCAATCCACTTAAATCCAGTGTATTCATCATACATCTTCACGTTGTTCTTGTCGGCAATCGCTTTGATGAGCTCGGTAGTCACAATAGTCTTCACCACATATTCGTCACCCTTCATTTTGCCCATGGCAATACGGTTCTTAATGATGTAGTAAAGGAAAATCATGCAGGTTTGGTTACCATCGACAAGTACCCATTCTCCTTCATTGTTCTTGCAAGCCATACCCACGCGGTCCGCATCGGGGTCAGAAGCCATCACAATGTCAGCATCAATTTTCTTTGCAAGATTGAGTGCCAAAGTAAGCGCTTCGCCGTTTTCGGGATTGGGGGATACAACCGTGGGGAAGTTTCCATCTTTCACCATTTGTTCGGCTACGGTGTTCACATTTTCAAACCCCCAACTCTTGAGAGCAGCAGGAATCAAAGTGCGACCAGCACCATGAAGAGGCGTATAAACGATGCTCAAATCCTTTTGACGCTGAATAACTTCAGGATCAATGCTCAAATCTTTTACTCCCTTGAGATAAGCCTCATCAACATCAGCACCAATAGTTTGGATGAGTGCAGGATTTCCTTCGAACTTAACATCCTCTACACGCACTTTGTTCACCTCATCGATAATACCTTTATCGTGGGGAGCAAGCACCTGTGCACCGTCTTCCCAATAAGCCTTATATCCATTATACTCTTTAGGATTGTGCGACGCAGTGAGATTCACACCTGATTGACAACCAAGGTGGCGAATTGCGAAAGAAACTTCAGGCGTTGGGCGAAGGTCATCAAAGAGATACACTTTGATGCCATTAGCAGAAAAGACATTTGCCACAGTTTGTGCAAAGAAGCGACCATTGTTGCGGCAGTCGTGACCAACAACTACAGAAATCTCTTTACGATCAGCAAAGTTCTTCAAAAGATAGTTTGCCAAACCTTGAGTAGCAGCGCCAACTACATAAACATTCATACGATTTGTGCCTGCACCCATGATACCGCGCAAACCTCCTGTACCAAACTCGAGGGTGCGATAAAAAGAGTCGATGAGAGGAGTCTTGTCCTCTGCTTCAAGCATAGCCTTAACTTCTTGCTTTGTAGCCTCATCATAGATGGGTGAGTCAAGCCATTGTTGTGCAACTTGCGCACATTGGGCAATCAGTTCTTGATTTTCCATAAGAAATATCTGTGATTTGTATTTTGTCGTTATAAAGGATAGTTACAGCAAAGTTACACAATTTCTGGCGATAGGGCAAAGTCCCATAAGAATTTCTTGTCACAAAAGTCGTTATCACGGAAGTTTGGTTATGTCAATAGGGTGAAAATCTAGTGGAATATCATCCGCTATGCCTTCATTTAATGGATTTTGCCAGATATATCGAATGCCCAAGACCATATCCCACCACATGTTCACTCGTCCAACACCTTTGGGCAAACGAAAAGCAGCCAATGTTATTCGCAACAAAGCTCCAACCAGCCCATGAAACATATAAAGCACTGCTCCTTTAGCATGACGCACTTTCCTATTCGTACAAAATTGACTTCCAGTTGTGGGAGTAGAAGGTATCCAACAAAGTAGTTGTGGGAAATAACGCACATTTGCTCCTAGACGATGGGCTTGATAGAGAAAAACTTCCTCCTCTCCGCATCCTAAGTAGGGAGCCCCAAGACCAAACCTCACATCGAAGGTTGGCAGAGTTGCGTCTGTTCGCAAGAGGATCTCATAGCTTACAAAATAGTTCCCTTTAGGCTGATAAGCGTAATCAAACGCTTTATCAGAATAAGATCGAATGGGGTGTCCATCTTCATTGTACACTTGCAGACAAAAGATGTCAATCGTTGGATGGGCATCAGCAAGTGAAATAGCCGCCTTTAGAGTTTCAAAAGAATAGCGCACATCATCATCAGCAATTACAGCCAATTCTGTTGTACAATGTTTAAAGGCATGGTTACGATTAGCCGAAAGTCCAGCTCCAAAGTACGGATATATAAATACGTCCTTTCGCTCATAAAGCACAGAAGGTATCTGCGATAAAAACAAATCGTCCGTATATTGCATGGAAACAACATAGCATACTTCCTCACAGGGAGGAAGTAGCATGTCGGGAACCGCTGTGATTCGGTCGTTAATCGTGCAGATGAGAATGGACAGTTTGGGCTGACTCATTGCTATATGGGCTTCTTCATGAAAGACACAGGCATTTTTCTTAATAAAGAAGAGAATACACGTCTATTTAATTGATTTTATAGCTAAGAGCTGGATGGGATTCTATGTAATTAATGAGTTCGTGTGTGACGTTGATGCGCGACTCACGGCTACTCAATGTTACATATTGATTGGTTTCAGGGTCAACAATGTGGAAGTTCAGCGCACTATCCCCTTCACTACTCCTTACGAGGTTGGAAAGCTCAGCAACTAGTGGAGCGTCTATCGCATGAAGATTGGCATTGATAGTGATGCTTTGCACTTTTCTGTCTTTGACATCCGCCAACCAATCAACTTTCATGAGTTGCAAGTCGGGGTCTCCGTCTCCCCATCGGCGAGGAGCAATGCGTGCTGTGATGAAAACTGAGTTGCCAACGGAGAAGTATCCCTTAAATTGAGCCCACGCATCACCAAAGATAGGAAATTCACCAGCTCCACTGAAATCTTCGATACGGATTTTACCGTATGCACTACCGCGCTTTGAGATAAACTCATTAGCTTGTGTCACAATTCCTCCCATAGTTACCTCTTGATTGAGATATTGGTTCAAATCATCAATGGTAGCCATTTGAAGTGTGCAAAGATTCTTGAGTACAATGGTGTACTCATCTAAGGGGTGTCCACTGATATATAAGCCAAGTAGCTCACCTTCTTTGTTTAGTCGCTCCAAATCGCTCCATTTATCATAAAGCGCAGGGGACTTTGGTTTGCTTATCTCCACAGCATCACTTCCACCAAAGAGACTATTGTGAATCTCTTCTTGTTCTTGTTGGAAACGTTGACCATAGCTGATGAGCGTTTCAACAAAGGTGTAACCTGAATCATTCTTTGCAAAGAATTGTTCTCGAGTGAAGTTTTCAAAACTGTCAAAAGCTCCTGCCAAGACTAGGCACTCCACGTTTTTGCGATTGCAAGCATTGAGGTTCACTCTCTCAAAGAAATCGTATAGATCTTTGAAGACTCCATTCTTTTCTCTCTCTTCGATAATACTTTGCACAGCGTTATCTCCCAGTCCTTTGATACCAGCAAGTCCAAAACGGACATCTCCGGTGTGGCTAACAGAGAATTTCCTAAAGCTCTCGTTGACATCAGGTCCCTTGCAGACGATACCCATTGCCTTGGTCTCTGCCAAAAACTTAGAAAGATCGGCAATATTGCCCAGTGCACGACTCATGACTGCTGCCATATACTGAGCGGGGAAGTTTGCCTTAAGATAAGCCGTTTGATAAGCTACCCAAGAGTAGCAGGTCGCATGGCTTTTATTGAAGGCATAAGACGCAAATGCAGTCCAGTCTTTCCAGATTTTCTCTAGGGTTTCAGAGCCATATCCATGCTTTTCACCGCCAGAAACAAACTTGGGGTACATGTGGTTTAGCTTGTCAATCAGCTTTTTACCCATTGCCTTACGCAAGTTATCACTCTCACCTCGCGTAAAGTCTGCAATTTCACGCGACAAAAGCATCACCTGCTCTTGGTATACCGTGATGCCATACGTGTCCTTGAGGTATTTCTCCATGCAAGGGAGGTCGTAGGTAATGGGTTCAATCCCGTGCTTACGTTTGATAAACTGGGGGATATATTCCATAGGACCAGGACGATACAAGGCATTCATTGCAATCAAGTCCTCAAAGGTAGAGGGGTGAAGTTCGCGTAGATACTTCTGCATACCGGGAGACTCAAACTGGAAGGTTCCGATAGTCCGACCATCACAATAAAGGTCGTAAGTGGCAGGGTCCTCAATGGACACCATGTCTATATCAACTTCTATACCTAGAGATAGCTTGACATTCTCGAGAGCTTCTCGGAGAATGGAAAGCGTCTTGAGACCAAGGAAATCCATCTTGATGAGTCCGGTTTCTTCAATCACGCTGCCCTCGTACTGAGTGCAGCGAAGTTTTTCTCCAGACTCTTTATCGGTCGCTGTAGAAACAGGCACCCAATCGGTTATATCATCACGGCAAATGATAATGCCACATGCGTGAACGCCCGTGTTGCGTACATTTCCTTCCAGCATCTTTGCGTAGCGGATGGTATTACGCATCAAAGGATCTGATGACGCCTCTGCTTCGCGAAGCTCCGGAATTGCAGCTATTGCATTAGGAAGGTTCATCTTTGGCACCTTACCATTCTCATCCGATGGCAACTTGTCTGGGATGAGTTTACACAAACGGTTAGATTCGCTCAGTGGAAGCTGCAACACACGAGCTACGTCTTTGATTGCCAATTTAGTAGCCATCGTGCCATACGTGATGATATGCGCTACTTTCTCTGCTCCATATTTGTCTGTCACCCATTGAAGTACGCGTCCACGACCATCGTCGTCAAAGTCTACGTCAATATCAGGTAGAGAAATACGGTCGGGATTCAAGAATCTCTCAAACAGCAAGTCATACTTAATCGGATCTATGTCTGTGATGCGTAAGCAATAAGCCACAGCACTTCCTGCGGCACTACCACGGCCAGGACCTACCAACACACCCAGTTCTTTACGAGCCACCTTGATATAGTCTTGCACAATGAGAAAGTAACCAGGGAAACCCATGGTCTTCATAATGTGCAATTCAAATTTTATGCGCGCTTCCGTCTCTTCATCTAGAGGATTGCCATATCTCCAATGCGCTCCCTCATAAGCTAGTTTTGCCAAGTAGTCAGCCTCCAGCTTAATACGGTAGAGTTTGTCGTAACCTCCAAGCTTTTTAATTTTAGCTTCGCCTTCTTCGCGGCTGAATACTACATTCCCATTCTCATCTTGAGTAAACTCATCGTATAAATCAGCTTCAGAATACTTTTCTCTATAACTTTCTTCTGTACCGAAATCCTCTGGAATTTCAAAGTTCGGCATGATAGGTCCGTGATCGATAGAGTATTCTTCAATCTTGTCCACAATTTCTTGCGTTGTTGCCAATGCTTCTGGTAAATCATGGAAGATTTCATTCATCTCTGCTTGCGTCTTAAACCATTCTTGCTTAGAATAGCGCATACGCGACTGATCAGAAACGAAATGGTTCGTAGAAAGACAAATCAGCAAATCGTGAGCCTCAGAATTATCTTCGTCAACAAAGTGGGCATCGTTGGTGCAAATATACTTTACACCGCATTTCTTAGCCAAGCGCAACAAACCTTCATTCGCTTTTTGTTGTAGCGGATAAGTTTCTCTATTGGCACGCTGGGCTGGGTCTTTGACCTCGTGGCGCTGCAGTTCGAGATAATAGTCTTCCCCGAAGCGTTCTTTGAACCACATCACAGCTTCTTCTGCACCTTCTTCGTCACCAGTGAGCAATTTTCTTGGAATCTCACCACCTAAACAAGCAGAAGATATAATAAGTCCTTCTTTGAATTGCTCTAAATCAGCCTTGTCGGTGCGTGGTTTCATGTAGAAACCGTCCACCCAAGCGCGACTTACCAGCTTTACTAAATTGTGATAACCAACTTCGTTTTTAGCAAGAACCACCAAGTGCCAACCGCTTCGATCTTCTTTGAGAGTTTTATCAAACTTCGTACGACGAGCACAATACATTTCGCAACCAATAATGGGCTTAAAATCCATCACACGCTTAGCTTTTTCCATGGCTTTTTCTGTTTCTGCCATAGCATCAGCTAACGTTTTACCGTCATTTAGAACAACACTGCATGAATCTGTACCTGCTTCTCGTGCTTTTGCTTGGAGTTCTTTGAGTTGTGCTTCAGCTTTTTTGAAATCTTTGCTTGCCCCACCCTTTTTCTTTTGGACATAATTGAAAAAATCCTTGACCCCCATCATATTTCCGTGGTCGGTTAACGCCATTCCTCGCATGCCATCAGCAATGGCTTTGTCTACCAATCGAGAAATTGATGCCTGTCCATCAAGAATGGAATAATAGGAATGGACATGTAAGTGTACGAATGGAATCATAATGCAGAAAAAACAAAGAGTAGGAAAAGTATACTTGTGAAACTTGACCAGTTAGTCGGATTTCAATAAAAGCCTTAGGGGTTAGTTAAAGAAGGTCCAGCAAATACCAAACTGTAGCATGCGCTGATTAGTGGGATAATGAGGTACTAAGAAGTAGCGTCCTGCAGATTGGTTGACATGGTTGTAAGCAATGTAGAAGCGAACTCCCTTCAGTTTGAAGTTCAAATAGGCATTAACCCAAGGATAATTACCTATCTTTGTCTGATGAGTAGTAGCTTGCACAGCAAACATTCCCATAGCAGGAGAATAAGCTGGTGCATTATATTCTGTAAAATATCGAACGTCAGCTCCCAACTCTGTATCAAGAACTTTCGCAATACGGAATCTTAGGAAAAGATTACTCCAAATGTTTAGTTTAGGCAAGGGTAGAACCCGATTAGAACTTTGTTGGAAAGTCCATTCATTCTCCCAATTTAGGATACCCCAACGCAGCGCATGGGATAAAGTAGCAGACAGCACTTGGATATTTTCGGAAGACTGCCCTACCTCCACACCATATTTTCGTGTAGCTAATTTAGTATTGTCACCATCTTCTTGTGTTTCTTGAAGATAAACATAGTTTTGAATACTCTCTACGCCAAGTTTTAGCTTTGCTTTATGGAAAGATAGAGTTCCTTCAGCACGAACACGGAAAATTTTATTGAGGTTCTCATCCCACCAAGCATAACGAGAATGATAGGTTTGATAGTAGAAGGCGGGAGTCTCGTTTCTTATGAATCCTCCTGTCTCAAGAGCTAAAGTATCTCCCCAAAGCTTAAAATGCAAACCAGCTTGTCCTTCTACATTAAACTCTCCCCAGTCAGAACCAGTTGTGCGCATTTCGCCTAATACATTGTAGCGAAAATGTTTGGACTGAGCGCGATGCAACTGAGCTCCCAACGTAAAATAGTTTGTTGTTGTCGCATCATAAGTCCCTTTTGTATTGGGAAGTGTGAAGCGAGCTAGTTCATGTTTGGCAAAAACTATCATGCCCGTCTTTACCCATTTGCGGAACCCCTCTCTCATCTCCAGAGCTAACGTGTTTTGGACAGAGAGATAGTGCGTACTGTCGTTTGCAACTTCCCCAGAAAGGAAAGGATGGCTAATAAAATACTTATCAATATTCTTTTGTGATGTGAATGTCCGATAGTTAGTCTCCACATTAGCCGTATGAATGATGGAAGCCACAGGAACGAATCTAGTGATTAACAACGAATCTGGTATACTCTTTTCTGTCTTCCCTGCTACTTGTGCCAACTTTACAGCAGTAATAGAATCTGCTTTGGCTTTAAGGCTACGACTTACAACCCGACCAGTAGAATCCGTCTTTTCATAGAAACCAAAAGAATATCGATGGGTCAAGAAAGCTTTGTCCACACTTACATTGTTTCTTACGCCTTCTAATCGCATCGGCATATCAGCAGGACGATAAGTGGTGGGAAAACTCTCAGGATTGCTAATATAGTTTTCTTCTTCTATACCACCATTTTCCAAGTTCTTTGTGTAACCAGTAGTATAAAAACTATGCATTTGATATTGATCGTCTCGGTAGCTTCCGTAAACGGTAGCACCAAAAGAAGAGTGACTCTGATTGCGATAGAATCCACGTGCGTAGAGATAGTCAATATCAAAGCCTATACCAGCCTTTTTGTTGATGTTTGTAGCAAATCGTGCCTTAAAATGGTCATCTCCATCTGTTTTATCACCCGAACTATAATAGTAAAGGTCTGCGATAGGGGATTTTGTATTGGTGAACACAAACTTTTCTGTAGGAAACAGGAAGAAGCTATAAGGTTTGGCAAAAATGAATTGCGAGCCCATCATAAAATCCTGCTGACCATTGTAGATGCGATTGATGCGAGGCGAACCTAACCCACCTAAGAAGTTATAGTTGCCATAAACTCCAGTCATTTGATTGGAATTTTGAAAAAGGTGTTGTACGGTATCTGGCTCTATTGGGCGCACCCCTCCAAAGCGATGGTCTACATTCCAAACAAAAAGCCCTTTAGGTACGGTATTACCATCAATACTATCGTGTGCATGTCCGAATATGTCACGATTTTGGGATTGTCTGCCACGACTGTGTCCAAAGTCACGCGCAGAAAGTTGTGCATGTCCTTGGATGGCAAAAAGCATCGCCACGGCGATGCTTAGCAAACTATTAGAGATTCTTGTGAATAAAGTCATAGAGAGAATGCCACAATGGCTTCTGATATTTTGTATTTAGTATCTTTTGAAACGGGAAGCAAGGGTAAGCGTAATACTTCTTGTATTTCTTCTCGTATCGCTAGCATACATTTAACACCGGCAGGATTTCCTTCTACAAAAGCTAAATGGAAAATATCGCGCAAATGACGGTGAATATGCAATGCTTCTGTGATATCATCGGCGCGAAGTGCGTTCACCATGGAGGTGACTTCAGCAGGAAAGGCATTCGCCACTACAGAAATAACTCCTGCAGCTCCTAATGACACCAATTCAAACGTGAGAGAATCGTCCCCACTAATCACGTCAAATCCATCGGGCTTGTCTGCCAAAATGCTTTCCACTTGTTCGATTTTACCAGATGCCTCTTTGATAGCAACGATATTGTCGAAGTCATGCGCTAATCGAAGCGTCGTTTCTGCTGTCATGTTCACTCCTGTTCTTCCAGGTACGTTGTATAGAACTACTGGAACGGGAGAAGATTGTGCAATCGCCTTATAATGCTGATACAAACCTTCTTGTGTCGGTTTGTTATAATACGGAGTAACAATCAGCACTCCGTCTATTCCGTCAAAATCTGCGTTCTCAAGGAAGGCACATACAGCGCCAGTATTATTTCCTCCACATCCCAAGAGCAAAGGTACACGTCCTGCCACAACATCTACGAAGGTTTCTGTGATGGTTTCGCGTTCCGCTTGACTGAGTGTTGGAGTTTCAGCTGTTGTTCCTAAAGCACAGAGATAATCTACCCCACCCTCACTAATCAAACGTTCGATGAGTTCGCGCAGAGCAAAGAAATCCACTTCACCATCTTCGGTGAATGGAGTAACAACGGCAACGCCAGTTCCTTGAAAAGGATGATTTCTCATAGAGATAATTGAGAGAAAAGTGAGAGATAATGAATGTTTGAAATGCGCTAGTTGAAATAATCTGCATTATATACTGCAAAAATAGCGATTTATTTCGATTTGTGCAATTAGCAGCCTTAGTTTTCCTCTCCGATCATTTTGAGGAATGCAATTTCATCGACAAGTGGAATACCCAGCTTTTCCGCTTTCTCACGTTTAGACGGGCCAATGCTGTCTCCAGCAAGGATAAAACTAGTCTTTTTTGAGAGACTCGATACATTCTTTCCACCGTGCGCTTCAATAATGCCCTTGTATTCTTCTCTAGAATGGCGATTAAACATCCCACTAATCACTATAGACTTTTCCACTAATGCATTACCCACTTGTTCCTGGTCGGGCATTGACATTTGCAAGCCTAGTTGCGTCAAATCTTCTATCAGTGACAAATTGTCTGGGTGCTGAAAATAACTTATGACGCTCTGAGCTATTGTCTCCCCTACCCCTTCAACTTGGATAATATCTTCGAGTGAGGCATCACGCAACGCATCCATGGTCTTAAAACGTCGAGCTAATGTTTTAGCCATTACTTTACCAACAAAACGAATACCCAAAGCAAACAGTAACCGATCAAAGCTCACTGTCTTGGCTTTCGCTATACCATCAAGAATCTTTTGAGTGGCTTTTCGTGAAACAGGCATCATTGCCCGCTTCTCTTCCAAGGGAGCAAAGAGAGTGGGTGCTTGAAACTCCCCAATCGTAAGATACCATTGCTTATCCCATTCATGTAGTGTTAGACGGAATAAGTCTGCCGGTGTGTGAATCAATCCATTTTCAAAATACTTGTCTACGACTTCTGGTCCGAGACTCATGATATTCATGGCATCTCGACTGATGAAATGTTCAATTCTTCCTTTAAGTTGAGGGGGACAACTATCATTGGGACAGTAATGTGCGGCTTCTCCATCGTATCTAACAAGAGAAGTTCCACACTCAGGGCAACGTGTTATAAAATTCACCTTTTCACCTAAATCTGCACTGCGCAGTTCCGTTGCAACACCTACAATTTGAGGAATAATTTCTCCAGCTTTCTCCACATAGACTTGGTCGCCGATGTGTAAATCTAGTTGTCGGATAATATCTTCATTGTGAAGTGAGGCACGTTTTACCATGGTTCCCGCCAGAAGTACGGGGGTCATGTTTGCTACTGGGGTGATGGCACCAGTGCGTCCTACTTGGAAGGTCACTTCATTTAAGCGAGTACACGCTCTTTCTGCCTGAAATTTGTAGGCAATAGCCCATCGTGGAGATTTCGCTGTGAAACCTAACCGAGACTGTTGCGACAGACTATTCACTTTTAGCACAACTCCGTCTGTGGCAACAGGGAGTGTCTTTCGCGCTTCATCCCAATGTGCTAAGTAATCTGCTACTTCTTGTTGGGTACGACACAGTTGCATAGCATCGCTCACTTTGAATCCCCAGGACTTGACCTTTTGGAGGTTATCGTAATGCGACAACCCAGTACTTGAATCAATTTCATCCACAATGAGATAGTAAAAATAAGCATCTAACTGTCTCTGTGCTACGACACGGCTATCTTTACTTTTGAGTGTTCCACTTGCAGCATTACGAGGATTTGCAAAGAGATTCTCTTCGCGTGCTGCTCGTTCTGCATTGAGGCGATCAAAACTTTCCCATGGCATAAGGATTTCGCCACGAATTTCAAAGCGAGAGGGCCAGCCCGCTCCCGCTTCCAGAACGAGCGGTATAGAGCGAATGGTGCGCACATTGGCGGTAACGTCGTCACCTTGCACACCATCTCCACGGGTCAAAGCCCGAACTAGTCGTCCTTCTTCGTAGATTAAAGATATGCTCAGTCCATCAAATTTCAATTCTGCGCAGATTTCAAAGGGTTCCCCTTGAAGCCCCTGCGACACTCTGTCATAAAAATCGCCAACTTCCTCTCTGTTATACGTATTACTGAGAGAAAGCATAGGATGCTCATGGGCGACTTGAACAAATTCATTTGACAAATCACTTCCCACACGTTGAGAAGGACTATTAGGATCGTATTCCTCTGGATTATTTTGTTCGAGTTCAATAAGTTCAGCCATGAGATCATCAAACTCTTTGTCGGAGATAGATGGAGCGTTCTCGGCGTAATACTGATGATTGTAGCGATGGAGCATCGCTCTGAGTTCGGTAATTCGGGCGTTCATCTGCGAAAAAACTAATGAAATGGAATAGCAAAAATACGGCTTTTCGCAGAATAATCACTAACTTTGCAGTTGATTTTTCAGTAGATAGGTAAATACCCCCAGTTTACCCTCACTTCTATAGCCTCAACTCTCGTAATTCTTTTTTATGCGCATTGACATTATCTCCGTGATTCCCGAAATGTTGGAGGGGTTCTTCAATCATTCCATATTGGCAAGAGCTCAGAAGAAAGGTTTGGCAGAAATCCACGTGCACAACCTTCGTGACTATAGTACCGATAAACACAAACGTGTGGACGATTATCCTTATGGTGGTTCTGCTGGTATGGTGATGCAATGCCAACCTATTGACGACTGTATAGCTGCGCTCAAAGCTGAGAGAGATTATGACGAAATCATCTTCACCACTCCCGATGGTGAGCAGTTTGATCAACCCATGGCGAACGAGCTTTCTCTGAAGGGGAACGTCATTATTCTCTGCGGTCATTACAAAGGTATAGATTTCCGTGTGCGCGAACACTTAATCACTCGTGAAATCTCTCTAGGCGACTTTGTATTAACGGGAGGCGAGCTTGCTGCTGCAGCAATGGCAGATGCAATCGTTCGTCTTATCCCTGGAGTTATTGGCGATGTCCAAAGCGCACTCAGCGATTCGTTTCAAGACAACCTACTTGCTCCCCCACTCTACACACGTCCTGCAGACTATAAAGGCTGGAAAGTGCCCGACATTTTGTTGTCTGGACACGATGCTCGCATCCGCGAGTGGGAAATGTCTCAAGCTTTAGAGCGTACACAGAGACTACGTCCTGACTTATTGGAAGAGTAAGTCAACTATCGGGATACAAAAATGTAAGGAGATGCTGCGAAAACTCGGTTTTGCAGCCTCTCCTTTTGTTTTTTGATAAAGGGATATGAGACAAAAGCTGAAGTAAGCGTAATAAAGTACGTGAGCAAAGCCTTACAACATCAAGAAAACTTTACATAATAACAACGCCAATTTAACGTTTCTATCTTCTCTTCGGAGGAAGTTCCGATAATTGAGCATACAGATTTGGAGTCTTTTTAGCGCCCTACATAGGGC
>JABZGM010000003.1 GCA_015259235.1 Alloprevotella sp.
ATAGAAAAGACAAGCATCTTCCCCAAAAAAGCATCCACCTCAATACCATAGGGCATTGAGGTGGATAAGAAAAATCAGAAGGCAGGCACAGAGGTATTAAGACTTGCCACAAGGGCAAGGGCTTACGTGCACTGACTTTGATAGCTTAGAAATGGCTAAGCTGCATTATTTGCTGTGGGTAGCAGGAACAACTTCCTTACGGAGTTGGTCATAACCTGCGAAACGGCTAGAAGAGGGATAACCGCGACGAAGTTGATCGGCTTGAATCAACTGCAGGCGACGCAAGAAATGGTCGTAGTTGCGACGCGCTTGTGGTGTCCAGCCCACTTCTGCTAGTGCCATTGCACGAGGGAAGGCTTGATAGTACACGCGTTCGGGTTGGGGCATACATTCGCTCCACAACGTGCCAGTGACCCCAAAGAGAAAATCGCGCTCAAATGCGTCATCTTGTCCCCAACGTGGGTCAAGTTCATAGACACGTTTGAGACTGGTCACGGGCATTCCCCAGTTCACTTCGGGCAAATCGCCTTTGTCCATGGGGTAATCCAAATAGCAGTGTTCACCCGGGCAGAGCATAATTTTAGCCTTGTTGGCGCGTGCTGCATCAATGGCAGTTTTGGTGAGTCCGTGACGCCAAGCGAAAGTGACGCATCCGGGTTGAATTTCCTTGAAGTCGGTTTCGTACCAGAACATAGGAGTCTTACCGAGCTTGTCGCGGAGGTGAGTAATCACACGATCGAACATGTACTTCTGCAACTTCCAGTTTTCGGAGCGGTCGCGCGTGGTGATGCCGAGTTTTTCTTTGAGGGCGATGCAAGCAGAGTCAGTGGTCCAATCATCGAGTGGCGGATTTCCAGCCTCATCTCCTCCGAGATGCACATAAGGTGCAGGAAAAACAGTGGCGAGTTCATCGAACACATCGAGGAGGAACTGATAGGTGAATTCAGAAGCTGGATTGAGGAGGTTATTGGACACACCGCTGGTGGTGCGTACATCCACTTTCTTGTTGCCCACGGTGAGTTGAGGATAGGCATGAATGGCAGCCACTTCGTGTCCTGGCATTTCAATTTCAGGAATCACCATGATGTGGTGTTTCGCAGCGAAAGCCACAAGTTCGCGCATTTCGTCTTGGGTGTAAAAACCAGGACTGGTGTATTGCATATCGTCCATGGCAGGGCGCAGGCTGCTTTCTGCCACCAAACGAGGATATTTCTTGATTTCGATGCGCCATGCTTGGTCGTCGACGAGATGGAGATGGAGGGCGTTGTATTTATAGCGCGCCATCTCGGTGACCATGCGTTTGAGTTCGGCAAAGGGAATAAAGGTGCGCACAGGATCGACCATGAGTTCACGCACACGAGTGCGTGGAGCATCGACGATTTTCACGGGTTCTAGCGTTTTGGGCTGCGCCGTGAGGAGCTGGTCAAGGGTGGTCAATCCATAGAACACGCCTGCAGGGGTGCTTCCCTTGATGACGATGCCTTTCTTGTTAGCGGTGAGTTCGTAGCCTTCGGCATTTTGCACCGTGGCATCAAGGAGGAGCTGCACTGTGGCACTCCCACGCAACACATTGATTCCGGCACGTTCGCGAAGGATGCGACGCGCATAGGCAGCTTCGTTTGCGAGTTCGGGGGCAGCTTCGATTTTGCCGATGCGGCTCACGTCAAGGGCTTTGCCTTGCTGCACTTCCAACTGGGCAGGATAAGGGATGAGGGAGTATTTCTCCTGAGCAGCCTTTGCCCAAAGGTCGAAGGTGGGTTGGGGCAACTGGGCAGTAGGCACGCCTTCAAAAGCGGCAAATCCTACGTTGCGCAATGTGGCACGAGAAGTGTCGAGTTTGCGGAGGGCAGTGCAACCGTTGAAAGCACCATCTTCGATGATTTCCACAGCACTTGGCAGCACAACTTCATGCAAATTCTTACAGTTGAAGAAGGCTTGACGGCCGATGCGTTTCACCCCATTGGGCAACACGACTTTGCGTAGTCCGCGATGTCCTAAGAAAGCATTGTCAGGAATCTCAGTGCAAGTGGCTGCACTGAGGTCGAGCACCTCAATATTGGGGCAGAGATCGCGGATTTGACGAAAGTCACCATTGCGGTCGCTGCTCAAAGTGCCAGTGAGCACAAGGGTTTTAAGACCAGCCTTAAGTTCTGCTGGGAGTAGACGTACCTGAGCTGTGGTGGCACTTCCTTGACTGAGGTCTAGGGTATACGCCTCCACAGGTGCACTTGGAGTAGACGTGCTTTGTGCACTAAGGGGTAGTGCCAACAAGCAGCACAGCAATGCTGCGGAACAACGGGAAAGTAGGTGCATAGATTAGGCTAAAGATGGGAGAGGATGAATAAGATTGGAGTGAGGTGAAGCCCAAATACTAGTCTTCAATCGTCACCTTGCGACGACCATCGGGTAATTCTTCGATTTCGACGCGCACGGCATTGTCGGGCAAGAGCGGCTCGATGAGTTCGGGCCACTCAATGAAACAAGGTGCTCCAGAATAGAAGTAGTCGTCAGTGCCAATATCGAAGGCTTCTTCTACGTGTTTGATACGATAGAAGTCGAAGTGGAACACTGGTCCTTCCAACACTGCGCTGTGATATTCGTTGACAATGGCGAATGTGGGCGAATTGACCACATCGTCTACTCCCAAGACATCGCAGAGTGCTTTGACAAAAGTGGTTTTGCCGGCTCCCATCTTGCCATAAAAAGCAAAGACATTGCGGCGCTTATTACGAAGATCTACCGCGGCAACAAATTCTTGTGCCGTGGTGTTGATGCTATCAATGGTTTCTATGATAAATTCCATACGTGCAAAGTTACAATAATCACGGAAATATAGAGAACTATCTCCCTGAAAATGGAACAACATTACTTCCGATTTAACATTTTCGGAGTGGTTTTCTGACAGATAATGAAGCATTCAGCAACAAAAAACACGCATTCCCCGATTTTCCAGGAAATGCGTGCTCTAGTATTTCAACTTTGCGCTTAGACTTACTTTTCTTTGGCAAGCAATTCGCCAGTGATGCGTTGGAGTCCTGCAATGAGTTTATCGAGAGGAACGCCCGAACGGTCGCTCATCTTTTGCACATCGGCTTTTTTCGCCATCAATTTGCCGAAAGGTGTGCGCAGCATGGCAAAGAGGGAGGAGATTTCGGTGAGACGATTGCGCAGTTCGGGGAAACGATTCAACAAATCCATCAAACGCGTGGTGGGGGTGATTTCTACTTCTCCCGATGCGGTGTAGCGAAGACCTTCACTGGCAACCTCTTCTGTATCTTCTACTTCGACCTGAGTGGCAGCAGCAGGAGTGGATGAGGGCTGCGCAGTGGAAGCTGCGGCGTTGTCGGTGGGAGCTTCCGTGGGAATGCCTTCATCGGTCGCCCACTTGAGGAGAGTTTGCGAACCTTCGAGGGCGCGGATGTGGGTGCAGTCTTGCATCACTTCGATAACACCGCGGAAGTTGCCTTCTGCATCGCGCACTGCTACATAAATGATATAGATGAAGAAGCCGGGTTTGTTGATCCAGAACTCAGCTTTGTCTTGTTCTCCACTGCGGAGTTTGTCGATGACTTCGCGCACCACGTGAGCGCTCTTGCGAGGATGGCAATTCATCACCTGACGACCAATGACGTTTTTGCTGCGTGGGAAGATGCGGTGGTCGGTGTCGGAATAGAAACAAACGAGTTCGTTTTCATCTACAAAACTGATGTCGAAGGGCAGATGCTGATAGATGAGATTGATTTGCTCCAAGGTGAGTTTACCAGTGGTGACATCGAGTTTTTCGCTTCCTCCAGCAGAATAGCCGTATTTCGAGAGAAGTTGTTGCAAGTCGGCTGCAAACCCAGCAGCTTCGGGAGTGGAAGATGCAGGAATGTCGGTAGATTTTCCTGCAACGGTTGTGCCTTTAACACGCTTCTCCGCAGGGGTGAAGAAGGCGTATCCAATTTCCAAATCACCCTCTTTCATATCTTCAAATTCCTCTGCCGTGATCATGGCATAAGAAGTGGGATAGAGGATGGTTTCTTCTTTCTCCATCAAATCGCGACCGTAGAAGATGAGTTTGTTGCACGACTTGATGAACTCTTCTTCGTTGCCTGCTTCGAGGAGATTATAGGCATCGCGGATGTTGTCGCGCACCATGTCATCAAAAGTCCACATCGTGGTGGTGGGACGGTCGAAGCCTTTTTGCTCCAAAAGGGGATAGAGCTGGTTTTGCTTGCGCGAATAGTGGATGGGGTATTTGCGAATTTGGTCAAAAAGCTCCAACCACTGATTCTTGATGACGGGATATTGCACCAAGTCTTCCACGGCAAGGAGGAGGCGCTTCATCTCCTCGTTCTCTTGATAATAGCGAGAGAGAGGATGATCTTCGGGCACATCGGGACGAGAATAGTCCATGTAACCTTCAAAGAGTTGGATTTTTTGCGCCATGTTTTCGCGAATGCACTCTTCGTCGGTGTGTTCGATGAGCGTCTGTTCGATGAAAGCGAGGTGGAAAGGACGGATTTTTCCCACACGCTCAGCCACTTCTTTACGTCCTTCTTCGAGAGTTATTTTTCCTGTGACATAGCGTGTCTCAATATCTAGAACAGCTTGCATCTTGTCCAAATCGATTTGTGGAAGATGCGCTTGCATTTTATGATTCATAGTTAAGTATGCGTGTTGTTTGTTGTTGTATTGTTTGTTGTTGTGTGCAGCAAATGTACTAATTTCTAGACAGTCCACAAAGTAGCCGGCGCACAAAATATAATTTTTCGGAAAATACTATTCACTTTTCCACCTAATACTTTGGTATTTCGGTGGGTTTCTGCTAACTTTGTCGATAGGACGAAGAGAGTTTCTCTAAACTTATCTGGTCTGTATTTCTGGGATAATTCTCTCTTGCCATGAAGACACTCCTTACTAATTGGTTCCACGTACTCTCGAGAACTTCGTGAAGCTCTCACGAAACAACTACACCTCTCTTATGGATAAAAAGAACATCATCGCCCTTGCACTCTCCTCATTGTTGGGGGCTTCTCAAGTGCAAGCTGAGCGCACTACAGATACATCTCCACAGAAGGATGCAACTACGCAAACTTTCAAGCAATTATGGAAGAATGTGGAACAACACCGCAGAAAGGACCTCCCGAAAAGTGCCCTCAAAGCTATCCATGCGATTCGCCAAAAGGCACTGGAAACCCATGACACTCCACAACTGATAGCTGCGATGCTCTCCACTTATCAGCTGGAAAAAGAAATATCGCCCGATAGCACTCAAAAGGTGATTGAAGAGATGGAGCGATTTTGCGCTGCTGAGATGCACCCTGTGCCTCGTGCTTTGTGGCATTCCGTATTAGGTCAGGTGCTGAACCAAGAATCTTCTGTGGAGGATATCTTTGATGACGAATCGGTAGACAACGAAGCAGAAGTACTCAATGAAGCACTTGAAGGAGGCGAAGAAGCTGGCGAGCAGGCAAAAACGCCGCTCACACGTTCACTCGAGCATTTTCGCGCTGCCTTTCAGGATATACCCGCCTTGGCAACTGCTAAGGTAGAGGATTATGAGGCGCTCTTCAATGTTTCTCCCCAAGCAGCAACAAGGATAGACCATAAACTGCTGGTGGCACTTCTCCAAGACCTATTTGAAATCGAAAATTATCACTCCAAACCTCCTTTCAGTGTTGCAGAATATGTCGCATTGCTCGAAAAGTCGCGCGACCTTTTCCTCAAGAAACAAGAAGAACGTGCTGCGTTGCAGGCTGAGATTCTGCTTCTTCAGGCGAAAGGGGGCTCTTATCTGGAGAATTTCACAGCAACACTTTCCTTGGATAACGATGAAAAGACTGACGTAGGGGAAAAGTGTACCTTTGTTTCACAAGCTGCCGCTTTGGAAGCGGTGGAAAAAGTGCTGGCGCGCTATGGTCACCTCCCCGAAGCTGGCGAGGTGGCTGTGTGGCAATGCCATCTCATGGCGAGTGAGAGCGAAGGTGTTGAGGCACAATTATCTAAAGCCATTGAGTTGGCGAAGGAATATACAAAGAAGTATGTGGACTACGCGCACGAGTTGAAGAATTTCATCAACGAATATACCCACCCCATCTTTGAAGTGTCGTGGGCTGACAGCAAAGAGGTGCAAGCAGGACGTGCGCTCTACCCAGAAACAGAGGTGGTGCTCCCTGTGAAGTTCCGCAACGTGCAGAAAGCGAGCGTGCAACTCTATCGTCTCTCGAATATTTCTGCCAATGAATTGGAGAAAGCCAATGCGAGCAACCATGTACAACAGCGTCTCCAACAGATTTTGAAAAAGCATGGGGCAAAAGTGCCGCTTTTCACCAAACAGCTGCGCCCCTCCCCTGCTCCTGCCTACGAAGAACGCGAAGACTCGATTGCATTTCAAGCTCCGAAGTCGGGACTCTATCTGATGCGCCTCACCGTGGATGGATGGTACGACAGACTGGCGCCATGCTACGTGTCGCGCGGACAACGATTGCTCTTCAACAGTGCAAGCCGACACCAGGATGCTCCAGAATATCTCGTGGTGGATCAACGCTCTGGCGAGGAAATCAACAACAAAGCCGACTTGGATGCGCTTCCCGAAATAGCAGAACTCCCCTTCTGGATGCAGCGCAAGCACACTCCGCTCAATCCAAAATTGGAACACTCGATTGAGGTGTACACTGACCGAGAAGTCTATCGTCCGAATCAAATGGTGGAAGCCTCAGCTCTGATCTATACGCAAGAAGTAGATATCTTTCAGGTGCTCCCCAATGCGCGTGTGAAAGCACGGCTGCTCGACACCTATGGCAAAGAGGTGAAAGCACAAACGCTGATTTCGGACGAGATGGGGGTGGTGAGCACGAGATTCATGCTCCCCAAATACTGCAAGCCTGGACATTTTAAGGTAGAATTTGCTTTGGTGGATGACAATGGCAACCCACATTCGGAAAACAACGCTAAAAGTTTCCGCGTAGAAGAATACAAGCGGCCGAATTTCTCGGTGAAGCTCGATGACCTCACCCGTAAACTAGAACTTTCAGACAGCGTGAGATTTGAAGGAGTGGCAGAGACCTTCGCTGGACTTCCCGTAGCGGATGCCGAACTGAAGTGGAAATTAGACCTCAATGCTTGGGGTTTCTACCGCGGCAGAAGAGGTGGCTCTAACAACAGCGCGCAACTCCTCACGGGTACGATAAAGACGGATGAAAATGGACGTTTCTCCATCCCTGTAGATTGGACATTTGAAGATAAGTCTGCTCTCAACCTCAACTTTTCGGTGGAGGTGGTGGCTCCTGATGGCGAGGTGCAAAGCACGAATTTCAACCAGTGGATTTCTCCACGAACAGAAACTGAAGAGGAGCAACAGCAGAAACCACTCTTTGAGGTGAAATATAATGATACTGAAGACGAAGCCCAACTCACCATCAATGGTAGTGGTCGTCTTTTCCTCCGCTTGGTGAGTACCAATCGCGGTGTCATCGAGCGCAAATCATTGGCAGTCAAAGATGGATTTACCCAAACCTTCCAATGGAAGGAGCAGGACAATCTGGGTGATGCGGTGACGGCTTATCTCTATCTTTTGAAAGATGGCGAATTTCACACGAAAACCATCACCGTGACTCGTCCACATCCCGACAAGCGTTTGCAACTTTCGTGGAGCACTTTTCGCTCGCAACTCACTCCTGGACAATATGAAGAGTGGCAACTGCATGTCACGTACCCAGACGGCAAGCCCGCTGATGCCAATGTCATCGCACGATTGTATGATGCTTCGCTCGATGCTTTCCTCAATCCAGAGGGAACGGCAGAGAAAGACCCGTGGAAATTTCATTATCTCTTTCCGCGCGAAAAGCCTTCTGGAGATTGGTACCATCCCAATGTGGGAATGCCTTCCTTTTATCCGCGCTATTATTACGAGCCCTCCTACGAAAAAGAGCAACCTAGCGTAACTTGGCGCAACGGCTTGTTTGATTATTATTTGGACACCCAATTACGCCGTGATGGTATTACAGTCATGGCTGCTGACGATGCAATGACCGTTGAAGAAACCTCTATGGAAGAAGAAGCGCGAGCCATGCCGCTCAAAGCAAATAGGGCAGCGAAAGTGGGGCAAAACGGGGATAGTGCTGATGCCGCTAACGCTGTTCGCAAAAATTTTGCAGAAACGGCTTACTTCAATCCAACGCTTCGCACAGATGCCGAGGGAAAGGCAAGCATCAGTTTTATCCTCCCCAGTAGTTTGACGGAATGGACGTTTAATGCTTTTGCCTTCGACCGCACGCTCAATTCGGGCACACTGACTGACAAGGTGGTGGCACGCAAGCAGCTCAACGCGCAAGTGGCGACTCCACGTTTCCTCCGAGAGGGCGACCGGATGCAATGGCACGCATCCTTATATAATAGGAGTGATCAGTCTCAAAAAGGCAATCTCTATTTGGACATCATCGACGCAAGCACTCGAGAAACGCTCCAAAGTTTCTCTCAACCCTATGAATTAGAAGCTGGAAAATCACTCACCCAACAATGGGAATGGGAAGTGCCAATGGGATGCCCCAACATCGCAGTGCGCGTGATGGCAAAAGCTGAAAACTTCTCGGATGGTGAGGAGCACGAAATTACCATCCTCCCTCGCAACATCACCGTGACGGTGGCAGAACCTTTCACGGTGCGCGGCAGAGAAGACATAACAGCAAAGACCGAAAAGGCAAAAGCTGCTCTGATGGCGCGTTTGGGCAAACACAAGGATGTCAAAATCGAGGTGGCAGCGGAAAGAGATGTCTACAAAGAAGTGGCAGATTTGGTGCCGAAATGGATGCAAGTGCTCAATGGCTCCGCCTACGATCAGGCGGTGCACCTTTACGGCATCCAATATGCCATGAGCTATGCACTTCGTCCTTTGGTGTCACTCTCCGATAGTGAACTACAGGCTTATCGTCAATCCGCTTACGACCGTTTGAAAGCTGAACAAACGAGCGAAGGGGGATGGAGCTGGTATCCAGGGATGAAGGCTTCGCCTTACATCACCTCACAAATTGCCATCCTCTTAGCACGTGCAAATAGACCCTCAACCGGCTATCCTCTAGACGGATCTCTGCTCCAAGCTGCGATGAAGTTTCTCGACAAAGAAATGACGAATCGCATGGCAGAGTGTAAGCAAAAAGAATTGCAACCTTACGTAGGAGAAACTGAAATCAACTATCTCTATCTGTGCCACCTGCTTGACAATAAAGAAACGCCAACCATTCGTTATTGGAGCAACCAGATGGGCAAAGACGATGTGTATGCCTACACGATGTATGGCAAAGCGGTGCAGGCACAGATATTGGCAGAAACGAAATACAAAGAGCTTGCGAAGACTGCCTTGCAAAGTGTCATTGAGCACACGGTGGCATCGCCCGAAATGGGACGCTACTTCGACACTCAGCGTGCACTCAGTGGATATGCTTCCTATCGCATTCCCACACAAGTGATGACGCTCGAGGCTTTACATCATACTTCTGATGAAACGCTCAAACCTTTGTCCCTCGATCGAGAAGAAGTCATCAATGAGATGTATCTATGGCTCTTGCAGTCGAAGCGCACGCAAGTGTGGAACAATTCCCGTGCTACCACAGATGCAGCGTATTCACTGCTCACCACTCAAACATTTTTCGGTCTATCCCCCACCTGGGGAGCGGTGGAGGCTACTTATACGGCTTCACCAGAAGAGATTGCGGCACAAGGTAGCGGATTTAAGCTCGAACGCAGCCTGCAAGTACTGCGCGATGGCAAGTGGAAAACACTTTCGGGCAAGGAGAAGAACACTCACTTCACGCTCAAAGTGGGAGATCACGTGCGCTGGGTTTATACCCTCAAAGCTGAGCGTGACTTCGACCACGTGGCACTGAAATCCACTCGTCCGGCTGCGCTAGAGTCGAAGAATCCCTTCTCGGGGATGACTTGGATGAATGGGTTGTCCGCTTATCGCATGGTGCGCGATGCAGAGAACGAATATTTCTTTGAGCATTTGGCAAAAGGCAAGTACACCTTCTACGATGAGATGGTGGTGATGCGCGCCGGAGCCTTCAGCGGTGGTGTGGCAACGGTGCAATGCACCTTCGCTCCTGAATTTGTGGGAAACTCTTCAGCTGTGGAAGTGGAGGTAAAACGCTAGAAATTAGCCACTATCCTGTGAGTTTCCTTATCGTGAAGTCGAGATTTCTACCTTCGGGAGGTATTCTCTAAAGATAGTTTTCCACCGACAGCACCGATATTTGAGTTTATTTTGCTACTTCCGAATTAGCAAAATCCACAGTTTTAACATTCTCAAGGTCGCTTTTTCCATAAATTTCTGGGAGGGGCGACCTTATTTTGTACCTTTGCGGAGTTAATATGGCAAGGCCGAGCAACCATTTCGCACGAAATGGCGGAGCCGTTCCCCCTGCCACGGAACCTCCTGCTCCTCGAGTTTCGACTTGAGCGACCGCATTGTTTCGACTTCCTTGGAAGTTTGAAGGATGTGCCTTGTCGCAAATCACAAACAATGCATATTAAATCATTTGCCGTAGCCCTCTTGGCTTCGCTTTCACTAGCAAGCAGTGCTTTCGCCGCGCGTCAAACCGACGAGAAACACACCAAAGTGGGCAACGCTACCTACTATGGCGACCGCTGGCACGGTCGTCGCACAGCCGACGGTTCGGCTTACAACAAAGATTCTCTGACCTGCGCTCACCGCACGCTGCCCTTCGGAACGCTCCTTCACGTGCGCAACCCTAAAAATGGCAAAGTGGTGGTGGTAAAAGTCACCGATCGTGGTCCCTACCGTCGCAACACGATTATCGACCTCTCCAAAGCTGCAGCACAACAAATTGACATGGTGCAAGCTGGTGTGGCTTCGGTAGAAGTAACTCCTGTGGTGAATGCGAAAGCAGCCACCAAAACGGAGAAAACAATGCCCACTCTCCCCGAATTGCAATTGCTCGACCCTACTACAGGACGTTACTACACGATGACGCAATGGCAAGAACGTGCTGAAAAGCGCAAGGAATTGGCGAAGAACTCTTCCGCTAAACAACCTCAAAAGTTGATGGCAAAGAAGGCAGCTCCTCGCTATCGGGTGAGAAATTCCGCCAAAATGGCAAATGCCAAGAAGCGATAGTCGCTACTTGGTCTGACTTTGAAAATCTTTGGTGTGGTTTGTCCACATCTTCTCTATTCCAAAGGGAGCCTAGCCGATTGTTCGACTAGGCTCCCTTTGCATGGAAGAAAAACTGCTCTCCCAAGTTATGCTTAGGCTCGTGTAAAACGGATGTATTTGTAGACTAAAAGACAAAGAACTACAAAGAGTATCACTCCACAAACTATCGAAAACAAGATAGCTTTTCCTAGATGATCCTCAACAAAGTAGACAAAAAAATAGAACGATGTTATAGCCACAAAAACTCCAAGACAATAACACAAAGCAAAAGGAACAGGTTCTTTCACTGGTTTTATAGCTTTGTGGCAGTGACTGCATTTTTCCAAGTGCATTGTGCCATAGAAAAAGTACTTGGCACAGTTTGAAAAAACAATTTTCTTTTGACAATGTGGGCATACAGGAGGCTCCTTTCTTACCCATTTAAGCAACTGTAATTGCATAGCTGTTGTTTTTTTGCAAATATAAGAAAAATCACAGACAAAAGAAGCACACACAAAGACTTATTCCACCCTCTAAGCCGAAACTATAGAAAAGAATAATGCACTTTTTTTGCACAAGATCTTGCGGACAGTGATGAGCACATCAGAAACTTACAATGTACTACAAAGACATAAAATTCAACCGATTAAATCCATCTTCAGGAGTATATTTGACCCTTAATCCGAATATCATCCAAAATAGTTCTAGTTGAGAAGGGAGAATAGCACTCGAACGCACCTATTCTGACATCTTCACCAAGCAATATAGCGAAAATCTAAAAAAGAAGTGCAGATTTTTGCCCGATTTTCTCTCTTTCGGCTGTTTTCTACCCAGGTATAAATAGGAGGTTATTCGCAAAGTGCAGCACACAACTAGCAAGAGAAGTTGAGTCGCGTGGGAGGTTTTCAATCGAAAAACGGCGAGTATCTCACGCTTTTTCTGTATCTTTGCTCGTCATATCTTGCGCATTTATTTGTCGCAAGAACAACACAACAACTCAACATTAACTACAACTCCATTTCACACAGACAAAACAGCTATGACATACGAAATAATGGCACCCGTGGGTTCACGTGAAGCATTTGCCGCTGCCCTCAAAGCTGGTGCCGACTCCATCTATTTTGGCATCGAATCGCTCAACATGCGTTCACACTCCGCAAGCAAGTTCACCATTGAGGACTTGCACGACATCGCTGCGCAATGTGAAGAGAAGGGTGTGAAGAGCTATCTCACGGTGAACACCATCATCTACGGCGAAGACCTGGCTCTCATGCGCAAAATTTGCGATGCAGCGAAAGAGGCGAACATCTCTGCCGTGATTGCTGCAGACGTGGCTGTGCTTAGCTATTGCCGCACCATCGATCAAGAGGTGCATCTCTCCACACAACTCAATATTTCCAACGAAGAGGCTCTGCGCTTCTACTCTGCTTTCGCGGATGTGGTGGTGTTGGCGCGTGAATTGAACATGGAGCAGGTGCGTAAAATAGCAGATTTCATCGAGGAAAACCAAATTAAGGGTCCCAATGGGGAACTTATTCGCATCGAGATGTTCTGCCATGGCGCACTCTGCATGGCGGTGAGCGGAAAGTGCTATCTCTCGCTCGACAACCAAGGACGCTCTGCCAACCGCGGACAGTGCATGCAGCAATGTCGCCGCAAATATACAGTCAAGGATAAGGAAACTGGTGTAGAACTCGACATTGACAATGAATACATCATGAGTCCAAAGGACTTAAAAACCATTGGTTTCATCGACAAAATGATGGCAGCTGGTGTGTCGGTGTTCAAGATTGAAGGTCGTGCGCGCTCAGCCGAATATGTCTACACCGTGGTGCAATGCTACAAAGAAGCCATTCAGGCGGTGCAAGACGGCACTTACTCAGAAGAGAAGGTGAAAGCATGGGATGAACGCTTGGCGACAGTCTTCAACCGCGGTTTCTGGGATGGTTACTACCAAGGCAAGAAATTGGGAGAATGGACCGACAAAAATGGCTCTTCCGCTACAGAAAAGAAAGAATATGTGGCGAAGGGTACGAAGTATTTCTCCAAACTTGGGGTTGCCGAATTCTTGGTAGAAGCTGGCGAAATCAACTTGGGCGACAAACTCGTGGTGATTGGTCCTACAACAGGAGTGGTGTACATTGATGTCACCTCTATGCACGGCGACAACGGTCCTGTGGAGAAGGCAACTAAGGGTATGTCCGTGGCTTTCCCCGTGAGCGAAAAGGTGCGTCCTAGCGATAAACTCTATAAATTAGTGAAGACCGACAATTAAACAGGTGTATGAAACTCGTATTTGACTTCGGCGCAGTGTTGGTGGATTTGGAAAAATCGGATGCTATCGCCGCGTTTGACCGTTTGGGAGTGGACATTCGTCCCTACATTGGCACATTTCGTCAAGGCGGTGTGTTTGCTCTGTTGGAAAATGGCGACATCAGTCTCAGCGATTTCTACGATGAAATCCGCAAAATTGCCAACAACCCAACCTTGACCGACGACGAAATTCGCACAGCGTGGGAGGCTTATCTCAAAGGCATCCCTGCAGAACGACTGCAACTGCTGCTCAAGATTCGTCAGCACTACGAAGTCTATGCGCTATCCAACACCAACGTGATACACTGGACGCAGAGTCTACGCGATTTCTTCACGTGGGAAGGACATACCATCAACGACTTCTTTGACGGTTTGTTTCTCTCCTACGAACTGCACGCACAAAAGCCTGATCCAGCGATTTTCCAAAAGGTGACCGACGTTCTCCACTGCGCACCCAGCGAAATTCTGTTCTTTGACGACAGCGAAACTAACTGCGAAGCTGCCGAAGCCTTTGGGTGGAAAGCTCTGCTTGCACCTGCTGGTGGCGAATGGCTCAAGTATTTTGATGACAATGGACGTTTACGCGATTGATTCTCCGCATTTTTCAGTTCCCCTAGCGCAAGTGCACGTGCTGAATCCCTCAGCATTCTCTATCTTTTCCACAGACACCTCGCAACACGATTGCACGTTCTCTTCGGCAAAGGTGGCTTGCACTGTGGGATTCTTCGATGGCGTGCACCGTGGGCATCAACATGTGCTGCAATCGCTGCACACTGCTGCTCGCGAAAGAGGACTTTCCACACTGGCGGTCACCTTCGCGCAACATCCACGCTCATTGGTGCGCAATGTCTCTGCTCCTCCTTCACTTACCACACTCCAAGAGAAGATAGAACTCATCGGAGATTGCCACATTGATGCAGTGGCTGTACTAAACTTCACTCCGGAGATGGCACAACTTACTGCACAAGAATTTATGCAAATCGTCTTGCGTGAGGGATTGGGAGCGGAATTTCTGCTGATGGGCTACGATCATCGTTTTGGTCGTCCGAAAGCCGATGAAGGATTTGCAGATTATGTACGCTATGGTGCAGATTTAGGAATTGAAGTTGCCCTTTGCGACAAAGAGGAAGCTGAACTTCAGCTGTCTTCCTCATCCATTCGCTTACTTCTCGAGCAGGGCAATGTGGCAGAAGCCAATCTCCTACTCGGACGCTCCTATAAAGTGTCAGGCACTGTAGTTCATGGTTTCCAAAACGGCAGAAAGTTGGGTTACCCCACGGCTAACTTGGAAATTGACACAGCGAAACTAGTGCCTCATCTCGGCAGTTACGCCACGTGGGTGGAATGGCGTGGGCAACGCTTCGCAGGAATGACGAATATCGGGTGGCGTCCCACTCTCAACAATGGCACACAAATCAGTCTTGAAACACATTTGCTAGATTTCAAAGATGATTTATATGGCGAATCATTGACACTCGAATTCATCGGTCGTTTGCGCGATGAAAAACGATTTGAGGGTTTGGAGCATCTCAAAACTCAACTGGCACAAGATGCCGAGAAAACACGTGAGATGCTCAGCAAAGCATTGTAAATCAACAAAGCATTGTAACTTTATCACTACATTATAGCATCATTATGGCTCCAATCACCAAAGATTTCCTAAAGTCTGCAGGATTATTCTGCTTATTTCTCTCTCTCCAACTGATCATCCCTTTCCTAGCCTTTGGGCTTTCTCAAGTTCAAGTCTTTCATGGGACACAGTTTACCCTCCCAGGTATAGAGGGAAAACTGCTAGCTATCACAGTCCCTGCAATGGCGTTCTCCTTCTTTATCACGCAACTAGCCTACATACTATTACTCCATTTCACAGGATGGTCAAGAATCAAACTATTCAGCGGAAAATCAGCCAATTTCGGTTTTTCGGGAATGCCTATTTTCCACTTTGTGGGAGTGTTTGTGGTGATGAGCCTAGGTCTAGGACTTATGCTTCAGCCTCTGAAAATGGACGATGGTAACTCGGTGGCACTTTTGCGACAACTTACTACAAACATTTGGGGCATCCTCTCCGTAACCATCGTAGGAACACTTGCCGAAGAATTGACTTACCGTGCTGGTATCTTGCGCCTTTCACAAAAGCACATTGGCAACATTGGCGCCTTCATCCTATCCTCTTTGCTGTTTGCCATCGTTCATGGCAACTTGCAACAAGGAGTTCCAGCCTTTATTCTGGGCTTTGCTCTGGCTTATCTCTATGTTCGCACGGAAGATTTACGCCTCTGTTGGGCTGCACATTTGGCAAACAATGTGATAGCACTCTTGACTATACGCATCCCAGCCCTCGAACACTTTGGCGATAGCTGGAGCACCTCCCAACAAGTGGGCATCGGCGCGCTGATGTTTGTACTCGGCGCTGTAGGCTTGCTCATGAAAGGTTCGCTGCTCAAAAAACTATTTGGACGCGCTAAGAAGTAAGGACTAAGGTCTAAGGCTCGAGCCACGCTTGTCGTGGCAAGTACAAAAGGGTCTGTGACCCTCTAACGTCCAATCACTAATGTCTAAGGCTCGAGCCACGCTTATCGTGGCGAGCATAAAGGGTCTGTGACCCTCTAACGTCTAGAATGCAAATAAGAAATCTCAACCTAGGTCATCGTCCTGTGCTTCTGGCACCGATGGAAGACGTCACCGACATCGGTTTCCGCCTGCTTTGTCGCAGACTCGGGGCTTCAATGGTCTATTCAGAATTTGTGGCTTCCGACGCTTTGGTGCGCATGGTCAACAAATCTCTACAAAAACTCACCGTCTGCGATGACGAACGTCCAGTGGCGATTCAAATTTATGGTCGCGATCCCGGCGCAATGGCAGAGGCAGCAGAGATTGTGGTGGAGAAAGCACAGCCCGATATTTTGGATCTCAACTTCGGTTGTCCCGTAAAGAAGGTAGCAGGCAAAGGTGCAGGCTCGGGCATGCTGCAAACTCCCGAACTGATGCAAGAAATCATTCGCGCAGTCGTGGATCGCGTGAGCAGTCGAGTACCAGTCACGGTGAAAACCCGTTTAGGCTGGGACCACGAACACCGCATCATCGTCGATTTGGCAGAGCGCATCCAAGATTGTGGTGCAGAAGCACTGACCATTCACGGTCGCACGCGTTGCCAAATGTACACAGGAGAAGCCGATTGGTCGCTCATTGGTGAAGTGAAGCGCAATCCGCGCATGCACATCCCCATCATCGGCAATGGCGACATCACCTCTGGCGCAGATGCCCTCCGCGGTTTTGAGGAATATGGCGTGGACGCAGTGATGGTGGGTCGCGCCACCTTCGGACGTCCTTGGATATTCAAAGAAATCCGCGATACCCTCGACGGCACTCCTTTCGATGTTTCCGCAGCTGTGCAGAGTGACTATGCTCCAATGTCGCCCGACTGGCAGTTGGATGTGCTCAAAGAGGAAGTGCGTCAAAGTGTGGAACGCATCGACGAATATCGAGGCATTCTCCACGTACGTCGCCATTTGGCAGCAACTCCCTTGTTCAAAGGCATTCCCAACTTCCGACAAACACGCATCCAAATGTTGCGCACCGAAAAAATGGACGAATTGTTTGAATTGCTCGAAAGCATCCGTCCACTACTCCACGCAGACAATCTCTCGGAATAGCAGGCAGTCCGTAGTAATCCTCCCTACATTTTGATAGTCCCAGCCATCCTTCAATACATTCTCACTTTCCGTTTCGCTTCCTTTCTAAGCGTTTAAGAAGGTCATCTCATAATTCTCTCATCCTTATTATATCTCCTTCCCATGACTACCCACACTCTTCCAGCCCAACGCATCGCAGCCCTCCGCACTGCGATGAAAGCGCACAATATCGACATCTACATTGTCCCCACCTCCGATCCTCACAACAACGAATATGTGGCAGATCGTTGGAAAGGGCGTGAGTGGCTCAGCGGATTCACTGGAAGTGCAGGAACGCTCGTAGTGGCACACGACAAAGCCGCACTTTGGACAGATTCACGCTACTTCCTTCAAGCCGAAAAAGAACTTGCAGGCAGCGGCATCGAACTCATGCGCATGGGTGTCGAAGGAGTACCCAGCGAACAAGAGTGGATCAAAGACGTGTTAGGTTATACCTTGGAAGAGGGAGAGAGATTATCTTTCAAAAACGTAGAGAGCTCACCACAGATTGGCTTTGATTTCATGAGCGTATCGTATGAACCACAAATCGACTTGGTCTACGATTTCGCAGATTTCTTGGTCAACATCGATTTGCTCGATGAAGTATGGACAGACCGTCCAGCACTTCCTGCTCATCCCATCTACATTCAACCCGAAGAATGGGCAGGCGAAAGCATCGAAGCTAAGATTGCCCGCTTGAGAACCTTCATCGGAGCTCAACAAGCACAATACTATATCACCAACGATGCGTCTGAAATAGCGTGGTTGCTCAATCTTCGTGGTGAAGACATCTCATACAACCCCGTTTTCTTGGCTTACCTCATCGTAGGAGCAGAAAATGTGCACTTGTTTATCACGGAAGATCACCTCACTCCTGAAGTGAGGGAATATCTAAAACGTGTGAACACCACCTATCACGCTTACGATGGGGTCACAGCTTTCCTCCAACAAGCCCCTCAAAACGAGCACAGTTTCCTCTATGCCTTTAACATCAACTATGCTTTTGCTGAGTTAATTTCCGAGGCGTGCATAGGACATTGGACGCCCGAACAGGGTCTTTCGCCCATCACCTCTTGGCGCGCACACAAGAACGAGGCTGAGATTGCAGGATTCCGCCGTGCTATGCAACACGATGGTGTAGCCCTAGTGCGCTTCCATCGCGAACTGGACGAAAAAGTGGCAGACAGTAGCATCAACCAAGAGACAGAATGGAGCATCGCAGAACGATTGGAAGAGATTCGTGCTGAACATCCTGAATACCGCGGTCTATCTTTTGCCACCATTGCAGGATATGCCGGCAATGGAGCCATCGTGCATTATGAAGCCACTGCCGAAAATCATGCCCAACTTGCCGACAAAAGTTTCTTACTCTTGGATAGTGGCGCACACTATGTGAGTGGCACCACCGACATCACGCGCACCATTCCCCTCGGAGTGCTAAGCGATGAGGAGAAAAAAGCCTACACCCTTGTGCTCAAAGGGATGATTCAACTCTCCATGGCACACTTCCCAGCAGGTACGACAGGACTAGCTCTCGACTTTGCCGCACGACAATCCATGTGGCGCGAAGGCTACGACTTCGGACACGGCACTGGGCACGGAGTGGGTAGCCACTTGTGCGTGCACGAAGGTCCTCACCAGATTCGCAAAGACCGCCGTGCAGCCACGGAAGTTCCTTTCCATGTTGGCATGACCGTGAGCAACGAACCTGGCATCTACGTAGCGAATAAATTTGGGGTGCGTTTGGAAAACGTGTTGGTGGCTCAACCAGCACAGCAAACTCCCTTTGGCAACTTCCTCAAGTTTGAGACCCTCACACTCTGTCCCCTTGATTTAGGTCCCATCGTGGTGGAAATGCTCGAACCTTCCGAGCGCCAGTGGCTCAATGCTTATCATGAGGTGGTGCGTGCTGAATTGCTCCCACTGCTTTCGGACGAAAAAGATAAAGAATGGCTCATCAAAGCTACCACTAAACTATAAGCCGACGTAGATACATTGGGTTTGAAATGCACAAACGCACTTATCCGATTACAAACCTCTGATGTTCATTTAAGGATATGCAACAAATAGACAACGTAAATTCCACTTCTTCTCACGCATCTCGTGAGGAGAAGTGGGATTTTCTTCGTGGCATTGCCATCTTCCTTGTTTTATTAGGACACTCAATTCAGTGGACCGACCCAGAATGGCAGCACAATCTTCTTTTTGAAGGGATATATTCCTTTCACATGCCGCTTTTTATGTTCGTCTCTGGCTATTTTCTAAGGAAAAACCTCCAAGCAGTACCATTTTGGGAATGGCAAAAACAGAAAGCAAGACAGCTTTTTCTTCCCAGCATCATCAATAGTATCGTGTTTTCATTGCTCATCTACTTTACGATTTGTCAAGGGTGGAGCGATCTAAAACCCATTTGGTATCACGAAGCTCTGTGGTATCTCAACACGCTTTTTGCCTTTGTCGTAGTAGCACGCATCATCGCGATTTGTCGATATTCCAGTGTTAGAGTGTTTCTTTGGATGGCGTTCTATGGTTGCACATTCTTTCTCAAGTTCTATCCCATAGGACTGTATCTAAAGTTCATGCTTCCCTTTTTCCTTCTAGGCATGTGCTACCGCAAACTCACGCACTTCAAACCTGCCTTGCAATATTACATCCTAGTTCCAGGAGCATTGCTCACTTTTTGGGTCTTTCCCATGTGGAATTTTTCGCACTCCATCTACATGTTGCCCTATGCTCCACTAGATCCAGAAAACATTCAGCATTTTCTCATCCTCTACGCCAATGGTTTTGCTGGTATCTGTGCAACAATACTTTTATTGCAAATCATCCATCCCTTCATGGTTCGATTGAAGACAACAGCACCTCTCCTCAAAACCACGGCTTGGGTAGGCACAATCACCCTTCCTATTTACGTGGTGCAGACGCATTTCTTTGTGATACGCGAAGTGGTGGAGGGATTTTCTCAAAATTATCTGCTACAAGTCGCGACAGCACTTGCACTCATCCCCTTCTGCTGGGGAGTCTACCGAGTCCTCTGTCGGATTCCCTTCCTCCGTCTTCTTCTCTTTGGAGAGAAAAGGTAGTCGAACTGATGCGCACCTTGCTCGCAGCCAACATCAAACAACAGCCCCCTTCTGAAATTCAGAAGGGGGCTGTTGTTGTGTGCGCCTGATAGGACTCGAACCTACACGTATCGCTACACCAGATCCTAAGTCTGGCGCGTCTACCAATTTCGCCACAGGCGCGTTTTTGTTGGTGCAAATTTACGGCAGAATCTGCAAAAGACAAAGAAAATCGACCACTTTTTTTGTTCTTCGGCTGCAAATTGGTATTTTTGCATGAACAAGCCAGTTCAAATGACGCAAAATCTCTTTGCTTCCTCTCTCCGTGACACCCTGCGTTGGGGTCTTGTTTTGGTCTGCCTCCTCATGGTAGGCATCCATGTGCATGCACAAACCTCAGCAACACCCTCTGTCACCCCTCAAATGACCTACACCAACGCAAACGGGCAGGAGGTGCAAGAGACCAGCTACGATGGCGGAGCTCCACTGCATGTGCGCTTTGAAGCAACCACCAAAGATTTGGGCAACTACACCCCACTCTACGAATGGCAGTTTACACGCGAAAATAGCGCTACCCCCTTTCTCATCCGCTACGAACAAGCCACTACTTATGATTTCCTTGAGAGTGGAAACTTCCGCGTGCGCCTGCTTGTCTCCTTTGTTTTGAACAACGACACCGTCAGCTATGCACAAGAGGATGCTTTTGTGCTGAACATCGCAGAGAGCAAACTTGAATTCCCCAATGCTTTCACCCCCAATGGCGATGGCATCAACGACATTTTCAAAGCAAAAGAGGGGTATCAAAGTATTGTCACCTTCCGCGCCGATGTGGTGAATCGTTGGGGAAAACGCGTGGCTCACTGGAACCATCCTGCCGAAGGTTGGGATGGAAAATCAGGTGGTGCGGATGCCCCCGAAGGTGCCTACTATCTCACCGTCACCGCTCGCGGAGCCGATGGCAGAAAATACGACATCAAAAAGACCATCAACCTCCTGCGCCGCTACGATGCGGTCGCCAAATAGCTTTTAGCACTAGCCTTTGCACTCTCACCAGCGTTCGGCTAGACGCCATATCCTCTACAAACGACTCAGCACACAGACTTTAGCATGAATCCTACGCAGTCCTCTTCCTCCCACAATCCCTCTTTCACTTCTGCCGTTCCCACACTTGAGGACGGCAATATTGAGATTTGGGGAGCCCGTGTGCACAATCTCAAAAACATCGATGTCACCCTTCCGCGCAATGCGCTCACCGTTATCACGGGACTAAGCGGAAGCGGGAAGTCTTCCTTGGCTTTCGACACGCTCTATGCCGAAGGACAACGCCGATATATAGAAACCTTCTCTGCCTACGCGCGCAACTTCCTCGACAACCTTGAGCGACCTGACGTAGACAAAATCACAGGATTATCTCCGGTCATCAGCATCGAGCAGAAGACCACCAACAAGAATCCGCGATCTACGGTGGGCACTGTCACGGAAATCTACGACTTCCTCCGCCTGCTTTTTGCTCGAGCTGGCGATGCTTATTCTTATTTGAGTGGAGAAAAGATGGTGAAATACACCGAAGAACAGATTCTCGAACTCATCCTCCAGCAGTATGAGGGACGAAAAATCTATCTTCTGGCTCCCCTCGTCAAGCAGCGCAAAGGACACTACAAAGAGTTGTTTGAGTCCGTTCGCAAAAAAGGCTTTCTCAATGTACGTGTCGATGGCGAACTGCGCACCATTGAAGCAGGTATGCGCGTGGATCGCTACAAAAACCACGATATCGAGGTGGTGATAGACCGCTTGAAGGTGCAAGCCAAAGATGAGGAGCGACTGCAACAAAGCGTGCGCCAGTCTTTGCAACAAGGCGAAGGACTGATGCTCATCCTCGATGCAGAGGACAACAGCATCCGCTATTTTTCTAAGCGACTCATGTGTCCTACCACTGGTTTAGCCTATCGCGAGCCTGCTCCGCACAACTTCTCTTTCAACTCTGCACAAGGGGCTTGTCCCAAGTGCAAGGGTTTAGGGCAAGTGAACGTCATCGACTGGGAAAAAGTCTGTCCCGACCCCTCACTCAGCATCAAACAAGGCGCACTCGTCCCCCTCGGAAAAGCCAAGAACGCAATGATTTTCTGGGCAATAGCTGCCCTTCTCGAACAGCACGATGCCACACTCAACACCCCCGTTAAAGAGCTATCGGAAGAAGTGTTGGATGAAATTTTGAATGGCACCACCGAACGCTTGCGCATCCCCAAAAGTATCGTAGGAACAGGCGACGACATCTACACCGAATTTGGTGGGTTGGTGAAATACATCCAGCAGATGGCAGATGCAGAAATGTCTGCCGAATCGCAACGCTGGGCAGAACAATTCTCGCGCACCGCAGAATGCCCCGAATGTCATGGCGCACGTCTCAACCGCGAAGCCTTATCTTACAAATTTGGCGACAAGAATATTGCCGAACTCTCCGCAATGGATGTAGCGCAACTCAAAGAATGGGCGGATGCCGTGTCCTTGAATCTGAGCGGAAAACAGCTCGCGATAGCCACGGAAATCCTCAAAGAAATCCGCACGCGACTATCTTTCCTCCTCGATGTAGGTTTGGACTATCTATCCCTCTCACGCGCTTCTATGACACTCTCCGGTGGTGAAAGTCAGCGCATTCGCCTTGCCACACAGATTGGTTCGCAGTTGGTCAATGTGCTCTACATCCTCGACGAACCCTCCATCGGACTTCACCAACGCGACAACGTGCGCCTCATTCATTCGCTCCGACAACTCCGCGACACGGGCAACACAGTAGTGGTGGTGGAGCACGACAAAGACATGATGCTTGCCGCAGACTATGTGGTGGACATCGGTCCACGAGCCGGTCGTAAAGGCGGAGAAGTGGTGTTTCAAGGCACACCAGCCGAGATGCTTCAAAGCAACACCCTCACCGCTGGCTATCTCAATGGCGATAACTTCATTGCGATACCCCAACGTCGTAAAGGCAACGGCAAACAACTCCGACTCATCGGAGCAAAAGGCAACAACTTGCGCAATGTCACTGCCACCTTCCCCCTCGGCACACTGATTTGCGTATCGGGAGTGTCTGGATCGGGAAAATCCACGCTCATCAACGACACCCTCCACCCTCTGCTCTCGCAACACATCTATCATTCTCTGCGCGAACCCCTCGCTTATGACAAGATAGAAGGATTGGAACACATCGACAAAGTGGTGGCTGTGGATCAAAGTCCGCTCGGTCGCACACCACGCTCCAATCCTGCCACCTACACTGGCGTGTTCAACGACATCCGCGCCCTCTTTGTCAATCTTCCTGAAGCTAAGATACGTGCCTACAAGCCCGGTCGTTTCTCCTTCAACGTCAAAGGTGGTCGCTGCGAAACCTGCCGCGGCAATGGCTACAAAACCATCGAGATGAACTTTCTCCCCGATGTGTATGTGCCTTGCGAAACCTGCCACGGCAAACGCTACAACCGCGAAACGCTCGAAGTGCGCTTCAAAGGCAAAAGCATCGCCGATGTGCTTGATATGACCATCAATCAAGCAGTGGAATTCTTTGAAAACGTGCCCAATATCCTGCACAAAATCAAAGTGTTGCAAGAAGTCGGTCTCGGCTATCTGAAACTCGGTCAATCCTGCACCACCCTCTCCGGAGGAGAAAGCCAGCGCGTGAAACTAGCGACCGAACTCTCTAAGCGCGACACAGGAAATACGATTTATATTCTCGATGAACCCACCACTGGTCTTCATTTTGAGGACATCCGTGTGCTCATCGACGTACTCAACAAGTTGGTTGACAAAGGCAATACGGTGATTGTCATCGAGCACAACCTCGACGTGGTCAAAGTGGCAGACTACATCATCGATATGGGTCCAGAAGGCGGCCGCGGTGGTGGCTACATCGTCGCAGAAGGCACTCCCGAAGCTGTGGTGAAACAAGGTCAAGGACCTACTGCCCCCTTCCTCCAAGCAGAATTGGCAGCTGCGCAAAAGCAGACAAAATAAGGAAAGTCATGCAAAAGCCTGACGAACATCTGGCACACAAATTTCCTGCTACTCCCACAAAAAATCAATCCAATCATTTAATAATCCCCTAACTCCCTTACCATGTTTGAAGGACAACCCAAAGGGCTCTTCGCCCTTGCCCTCGCCAACACTGGCGAACGCTTCGGCTACTACACCATGCTAGCCGTTTTCGTGCTGTTCCTCCAAGAAAACTTTGGGTGGAGTGCTGGTCTTGCCGGTACTTACTACTCTTCTTTCTTGATGTTCGTGTACTTCCTACCATTCGTTGGCGGTATTCTCGCTGACAAGTTTGGCTACGGCAAAATGGTGAAAATCGGTATCAGTATCATGTTCCTTGGCTACGTGCTCTTGGCTGTACCCCTCGGCAGCGGCTCTGTAGCCGTAAGTGCCGTAATCGGTGCACTTGCCCTCATCAGCATCGGCACAGGTCTCTTCAAGGGAAATCTGCAAGTGATGGTCGGTGACCTCTACGCCTCTCCCGAAATGGCTAGCAAGCGCGACTCTGCTTTCTCGCTCTTCTACATGGCGATCAACATCGGTGCCCTCTTTGCACCCACTGCTGCCATTGAAATCATGAAGTATGCTCAAGCCAATGGATTCAACAAGGCAGACAGCTATCACTTTGCCTTTGGTGTGGCTTGTATCTCACTCATCATCTCTATCTTGATTTACTTTGCTACTCGCAGCACCTTCCGTCATGTTGAAGGCGGACACGTTGCTGTTCCAGCAAAGGACAACAACACCGCAGTCGCTGCAGAACCCGAATTGAGCAAGGAAGACACCAAAGCGCGCATCGTGGCACTCTGCCTCGTTTTTGCTGTGGTGATTTTCTTCTGGATGGCTTTCCACCAAAATGGTTTGACACTCACCTACTTCGCGCGTGACTTTGTGGCAACTAGCTCTACCGGTATTGAATCCCTCCTTTTTGACGTGACCAACTTGGTGATGATCATCATTGCCATCTACGCTTCTTTTGCAGTCGTACAAAGCAGAACCCTCAAGGGTCGCACCATTGCTACTGCCATCACCCTCTTGTGTGCTGCCTTTGTCATCTTCAAAGGACTCACCGTTGGTGATCAATCAGTAGAAGTGAGCGCACCAATCTTCCAACAATTCAATCCCTGCTTTGTCGTTGGTCTCACCCCCGTTAGCATTGCGCTCTTCGGATGGTTGAACAAGAAAGGTCTCGAGCCCTCTGCTCCTCGCAAAATCGCTTATGGTATGCTCGTTGCTGCCATTGGTTTCTGCGTCATTCTCGCTGCCTCTATCGGTTTGGAAACACCCGATGCTCAAAAAGCAGCCATCGAAGCTGGGCAACAAGTGAATCGAGTGAGCCCTCAAATCTTGGTTTATACCTACCTCGTGCTCACTTTTGCTGAGCTTCTCCTTTCACCTATGGGCATTTCCTTCGTATCGAAGGTGGCTCCTCCCAAGTACAAGGGTATGATGATGGGTGGTTGGTTCGTAGCTACTGCCATTGGTAACTTCCTCACCGTAATCCCTGCTATGCTTTGGGGTGCTGTTCCCCTCATCTATGTATGGGGTGTACTTGCCGCCCTCTGCCTCCTCTCTTTCGTCTTCATCTTCTCTCAAATGAAGAAGCTCGAAAAGGTGGCTTAATCCCCTACACGCTCATTTTGTACATCACGCTCCTTTGTGCATCACGCACAAACTTTCATTCGGTCGCATCGAAATTCCCCCAATTTCGGTGCGACTTTTTTGTGGACAGCTCCTCCGCCATCACAGCTCCCTAATAGATATGGGTCGAATTGAGGGCAAAGTGATAAAAATCGCCAGAAAACTGCAATTTTTTCTTTAGGTACTATCATTTTTGACATCCTCACCTTACAGAATAAAACATCAACAATCTGTAAAGCTCCTCACAAAAGCGACAAACAGCAGATTCCGTCCAACCTCACGCAAGGCGTCACAAACGGTGTTGGTTTTCTCACGCGCGCGTGACGCACGCGCCTTCCCTGCAAATTCCACTTTTTTGCTTTCACAACCTTCACAGAAGCTACTGCAAAGAGGCTGTTTTTCGCTTGGAAAATCGAGGTAAAAACGATGGAGTTCTGACACAGGTTCACTAATGATGTTAAAAGTTGTCCGAAAGAGTCCTATAATAAACTGACACACTGCCACTTGCAGCATTTTCTGTGAAGGTTGTGAAAGAGAAAAGACAAAAATCCCTGTTACGCGCGCGCGAGGAAGCCCCAAAACGAGGGGATTTTAGCTTTTTATACATTTCATCCAGCGCATTGCCATCAACTCTGTTTTGTCACCTCACCAAGCGTCCAAAAAGAAGGTGCTCACAACGAGAAAATTGCGTTGGAGATTTCCCCAAAAACGTTGGACTTTTTTCCAAAAAACTCCCACGTTTCTTTGTTTTTCTCCTACGTTTTTCCAACTCTCTCGGAGAAAAAATGACGCTCCACGTTTCCTAGTGGCAAAAAGCAAGGATGACAATCGTACCCTTAAAATTACAGCTCAGAATATACAATCCGCGAGAATATATACTTTTTTTCGGGATTATCTCAAGTTCTATTTGTGCATGCCAATAAAAATCTATAACTTTGCGAAATAGCATCGAAATGCACTGCACGCACTCTCCCCTCACAATGTGGAGTAGTGTGCAGTCTTCCGTATTTGGGCTTTCCCAGGACTCTGATTTCTTTGCACTATACTACGGTAACAACGGATTTCGCCGTAAAAAGGTTCGAAAACCAGCAGTAAGCGTATTAGAAACAAGCCCTTATAGCTTAACAAACCCATAATACGTAGGAATTTTATATAGAAAAGACTCTATTCTACATTTGCCACTTACACCACATTACGTAATGCTGTGGTGAAATATTATTTGTATGACAACGAATCACAC
>JABZGM010000400.1 GCA_015259235.1 Alloprevotella sp.
GCGCGAATGTGGCGCGAGAGCACCGTGGCTATGCGATTCTCCAACGCAGTTTTACTAGCTTCTGAATTATAGGCGGGATCTTTGAGCAACGCTGTAATTTCTTGCGTCTTTTGCTGATTGAGATATTCTTCAAAACCTTGACAAAGCCCATAGTAAGCCGCTTCTGCTGTATTGGGGATATAAGAGAAAACAGTGTCGTCTACTTCATAGTTGATGGCTTTCAAGATGGAAGGCACCAAACGGCGTCCCATAGCTTTGCGTTCTTGGTAGATGTCTAAGTCAGAACCACGACTGAAATATACACGCTCAAAAGAACAAGCTGCTAGTTTCTGCGCAGGAAGTATTTGTTCGATGCGCATTTCACCTTCACGATTAGTCATAATGGCCTGTCCGGGCTGTAGTTCCACCACGTCTTCAGCTTCTATACCAAAAGTGGTTTGCAACACCGGACGCTCACTTGCCAAAGCAAAGACTTCATCACTCTTATAGTAGAAAGCAGGACGAATGCCCCAGGGATCGCGAAGCACAAAAGTTTCGCCACTTCCTGTGATGCCACACACCACATAACCACCATCCCAAACGGGAGCAGACTCACGAAGAATGTTAGCCACATCGATATGACGCTCAATGTATTCCGTGATTTCGAGATCTGCCAATCCTTGTGCTTCTGCCGCTGCAAAGTTTCGTTCAGCCTCGCGGTCAAGACGATGCCCGAGTTGCTCTAACAAGAGATACGTATCGCTCAACATTCGCGGATGTTGTCCCTTCACTGCAATATGCTGAAAAATCTCGGGCACATTGGTCATATTGAAATTGGCACACAAACAAAGGTTTTTGGCGCGCCAATTGTTTCTTCGTAAAAAGGGATGGACATACGAAAGGCCACTCTTGCCGGTTGTAGAATACCGGAGGTGGCCCATATAAATTTCCCCCGCAAAGGGGATATTCTTGCCAGCGAAATCGACATCGGCAAGTTGTTCTTGAGAAAAAGCAGAGAATTTGGAATGAACAGCAGAGAAAATCTGTTGGATTGCAGTGTTGCCTTGCGCTCGTTCACGAAACATAAATTCATCTCCAGGTTGCGCTTGGAGCTTTAACGCAGCAAGTCCCGCGGCTTCCTGACCTCGGTTATGTTGTTTC
>JABZGM010000401.1 GCA_015259235.1 Alloprevotella sp.
CGATGTTGCCGCGGAAATTGCAGATGACATCAATGACGTCTTGTGCGAAGTCTTGGAGCTGACGCGCCTTTTCGAGATCGCCTTTCTCCCATGCTTCGAGAATGCCGGTGAGGCAACGACCATTGTAGTTGGTGGTGCCACCAATGCCACCTTGTGCACCGCCCATGGCCAGACAAGGGAGGATGGTTTCGTCTTGCCCATGCAGCATATCGAATTTACCATTCTGATAGCGACGGCAACGATTGTATTCGTAGAGACTCTCGAAGGTGTACTTGATTCCTGCGAAGTTGGGGATGCGACCATCCACGGCTTTCAAGAAATCATACATCGAAAGGAAAGCTCCATTGAAGGCAGGAATGTGATAATAATAGAAGGGAAGTTCGGGAGCGGCAGAAGCAATTTCCTCGCAATAGCGGCAGAGTTGCTCAATATTTCCAATTTTGGGGAAGGGAGTTGCCATTGCACCGATACCCCAAGCACCGATTTGCTGAGCATGTTCTGCCAAACGGCGGCTGCTCATCACAGAGGTACTACCCACATGGACGATCACCTTGAAATCCTTTGGCACAGCTGCCATCCATGCTTCAGCAAGTTGCATTCGTTCTTCTTCTGTGAGCATATATCCCTCACCGGAAGAACCATTGATGAATACGCCTTTCAAACCATTGCGAGCAAGAAGTGCTGCGTACTCTGGAATGGGAGCTAGATTGAGACTACCATCTTCATGAAATGGTGTGAAAGGTGCGTCGATGAGTCCTTTGATTTTTTCCATAATAAGGAAGTATTAGTTCGTATTTACGAAGCAAAGGTAGCGATATATTTCGGGATAGGGAGTAGAAAGTGAAAAAAATAAGTGATAAGGCTGTGTTTTAGGAGCTTTCACAACCCTACACCCAAAGGAAAGGTGGGTTATGGTTTACTCCACTCTTTGAAATCTTCTTGCGTGCCATTATACACATTGATATCTACATCTCCATGAATGCCTCGTACTGTTCCATCGGGTGAAAGTTGCCAAAAGGTGAGTTTAACGTAGGGTTTGAACTCTCCATAACGGGCTATCCATACCTCATATTTGCGCAAGGCATCGGGAGCATGAACAAGATGCTGATTTACAAACTGCTGACTCACATAGAGGA
>JABZGM010000402.1 GCA_015259235.1 Alloprevotella sp.
CACCACGGTTAGGGAAACTTTAGCCATGGTGAGGAATAATGGTCGCTGAGACAACTCTGGGAGCACTCTTTTAAGGATGGCTGCACGTTGGAAAATTTCACCAAAACATCCAATAGCAATCACCATGAAAGCATGGAGATAGTTGTGATAGGTGCTATAAAGCCAATAGATGATGAAGAATTGAACAAGTAGATAAAGTCCACCAACGATGGAAATGAGTTGCATTTTCCCTGTGGCGTGAATGCTTTTTGCAAAGGGTTCAGTCATTATAGCAAAGAAGGTGGTCAGTAGAATAAAGCGCAAAACGTGAGCGGCATCTATAGGCACCGATCCTAACCATAGTTGGAAGAGTGTTTCGGCATTAAAGGCTATGGGTACGGCAAACAGGGAAAACACGATAGAGGTAAACAATAAATTAGTGTTCAGTGCTCTTAGCATCTCAGCGAGATTGCCTTGTGCGTATTGTTTGGTTACTGAGGGGGCAAAAGCCGTTTGTATGGGACCGGTAAATCCTCCCACAGCCCCTGAAACAGTGGTGGCAACACTCGTGGAGGTGTTATAGCGTAGTCCAAAAAACACATTGACGAGATAGTTTCGTGATTGATTGTATATGGCTACACAAAAATTGCCAAAAAGTTCCCATGCCACAAATGACATAATGGGTTTGAGTCGTGAAAAGGATACACGACGTAGAAGGTGAACTTCTTGGAATTTCTGTATGCAATAGTAGCGTAGATATACGATGACAGCAACATTGGAGATAGCACCGAGCACGGTATAAACAATGAGTTTGTCTATGGAGGTGTATTTCACATAGATGGCAGAGACCAGTGAGTATATCGTCGTTACCAATGAAGTGTAGGCGTAGATGGTGAATTTTTCTCTAGCTACAATAACAGCACTATAGGGGACTTGAGTGATGCCTAAAAATATGCCTAGAATGGAGAGTTGCAACACGATCATGGCTGTGCTCATCCTCTCTGCAGGAATGGTAAGTTTATGATGCAAAAGATAGACGCCTGCCACCTCGCATACACCAACCAAAATGATTGCTAACACCAAATGAGCAAAGAAAGTTGCCGTGAAGGTTTCGCGAATAGCTTGTTCGTCTCCTCTGCCAATTTCAAAAGT
>JABZGM010000403.1 GCA_015259235.1 Alloprevotella sp.
CAAGAAGGCAGCGGAACGCGCGCGCAAAAACGAGATGGCAGGCGACCGCGCAGACGCATTGAGGAGAGAAGCGGAGTTTTTGTTTGTGCTCGATGGAAGCACGTTTCGCATCATTCCATTCAGAGGGGGGACGGAGGTGGTGGGTGTGAGAAGCACGACGGCAGCCCCCAAGGGCGCAGAGTTTGAGGGGATGCCGAAGATGGCAAGTTGGGAGTGGCGCACGATGTCGAGCAGAAGCAGGCGCGTGTATTTGCCACCGCTCAAAACGCTAGCGGCTCTCAGTGCGAAGGAACGCGCGGAGGTGGAAGCACGAGAGAAGGCGGAACTCGATGCCGCATTAGGAGAATGGGGAGGGTTTATAAATTTATTTGGGAATAGGAGGGATATAAGTGCCGCGAGTGTGCCGCTGCTACGCATCAAGATGGAGTGCTTGATGGATGTGCGGTACAATCCATTTGCGGAAGCCCCAAAACCCGACGCCACGGACGAGGACGGCAACGATGGCGGCACTTACAACTGGATGAAGCGCGTGGCAGCTTGGTGTTTCACACCTATGAAGGTGGCACTCTATGACAGCGCGACCGCGCGGACACCAGTGAAGACCTACAGCAACGAAGCGACGGCAAGTTTTGAATCGGACAATCCCTTTGTTCTCGAACCCGGCGATGGATGGAAAGAAGGAGATAACGGACTTTTGTGGTTGGCTTATTATCCCGATTCGGGAAGCATCACCGAAGACTCTGCGCTGCTGAAGGGATGGGCTACGAATCGCCCCTGCATAGGTCGCCCCGACCGCTCTTCTTTGCATCTCGACGAGTTCGGGCGGAGGATTGGGAGTTCGGGCATTTGGGCGACCTTGTTGCCAGACTACGACAGCGATGAGGGACGCACAAAATATAAGTGGCTGCAACGGCTTTCTGGGGAGTTCATCGAATACCCACAAGAAGGGGGATGGCTAGAAATTTCGTACGGTGGTGGTATGTTGATTCACGACTACAAAGGAGAGGGCAACAATGGGAAGGCGATGAGACAAGGGCGTGACGAGTTTAAGGATATGCGCTATTTACGTGAACTTGGCTTGGAAGACAAAATTCAGTGGTTGCTCTATAAAGCCCCCGAGGTGGAGGT
>JABZGM010000404.1 GCA_015259235.1 Alloprevotella sp.
TCTCAATGGTGATGTCCTGGTCAATGACGATAATCTGAAGCCCCTTGAACTGCTCCTTCTTCTTAGTGAGGTAAGCATTGACCGTTTGCAGGTCGGGGGCATCAGTCGCACCCGTCATCTTCTCAACCAGCGTGGCGCAACGGTCTACAACCTCCTTCTGCGACGCAAACTTGACGAATGTGTCAGAGTTCATGAACATAAACTTGTAGTTCGCGCCGATGCTCTTACCGATTTTCAGAGCCTTGGGAATATCCACAGAAAGAGGCTTGCCAGCAGTGCCGGTGGAGTAAGAGGTATCAACACCAATCTTCTGTCCGCTTGGGATGCTATAGTCCACATTGTACTCCGTGGCAATAGCCGCGTTGTTTGAATTGGTGAACGTGACCTTACCAAGCGAGATTTGGCGAAGTGCCACCCACTCAACGCGATTGGCGACAGCGTCCCAGCAATACTTGGTGTCCTCTGCCCAAAAGTCAATCAGGGCTTTCAGGTCAGGATTGTTGGTGGCGCGAAGCACAAGGATTTCATACTCCGTCAGCTCTTCCTCATCCTTGTCTCGTGAGATAGCAATCTTAGGGATGTCCCCCTGAATACGCGCAAGAGCTTCACGCGTCTTCTTGGGGATTGTCGCGCCTCGTGAAACAAGGTCAGCGGCAATCTTTAAGCCCGCCTGCGCCTCAACCATCTTCCAATCCAAACGCCCTGTCTCCTTGATAGGGAAGAGCGTAGGATAGTAGTAATCCTTGAGGTCGTAGGTATGAACTACAGCTTGGAGATTACTCTCGTCAAGCCCGAACATTCTTGATTTCAGCATATTTGACTACTTTTTGATGTTACACGTAAGCCACGCACTTGAGTGTGGACTTGATAGCGTCATTCGCTGCTGGTGCATTGGCTTCGCGCACTACCGCAACGACCCATGCCGACACAAAGAGGTTGTCACCTGGATTCACTTCCTGGTCAGACCCTGCAACAGCAATAGGCGTCACTTTCAGCTTGGTGTCTGCGCCCTTGCTTTCAAAGGCACAAGCGCCAGCGGCGACTACCTTGCCAAGCGAGGTCTTGACCGTGATAACGTCCTTTGCGGCATCAGTGCGGTCAATAGACGCGATTTCCTGCCCATTG
>JABZGM010000405.1 GCA_015259235.1 Alloprevotella sp.
CAATACGATAATTATGAGTGGATTTTGCAAACGTATGTTAGCAACGATTCTCGTTTTGTCTTGCTTTACGTGCTCTTGGTCGCAATGCATACTGGATTTGAGCAAGGTAGCTGCAGAAGGAGAATCTCTAACGGTGAGATACTTTGACGACAAATCACATTGGCAGAAGCAAAGCTTTAAGTTGGGTAGTATTTATCACTTACATTTAGATTTTCCTCAAGCCATAGACGTAGACACTATAGGTCGGTTTTTTGCTTTTGATGGTGATAGTATTGTGGTGACAAAAGAGAAAGGGAGAGTTAAGGCACGCAGTACGTCAAAACATGAAATAGCGCACAAGGCATTCTTACGCTATTGGAGTCTGAATTCACATGTAGACGTGGGAAGAAGATTAGATAGCTACATCAGAGAGCATCCTAAAGGTTGGGAAGTTTTTGAGGATTTGGTGATACAGAGTGCTAATGAGCAGATGCCTGTGGACACGGTGGAATTATTGTTGAATTCTTTGGACATTTCTTTGCAAAAATCTCGAGAAGGGTTGTATTTACGTGATATGGTGCGCCGTATGCGTAATATTGAAGTGGGTGCAAAGGCTCGAGATTTTACAACGAAAAGATGGATATTTGATGCTTGTGGTAAGGTGGTTAAAGAAGAATTGTTTCAACTAACTAAGCTGCGAGGAAAGGTGGTGCTTATGGATTTTTGGGCACATTGGTGTCGTCCATGTCGGGAAGGTTTGCGCGAGCTGAAATTGATTTATCCTAGACTACACAAATCTGGTCTTGAAATATTGGCTGTGAATGCAGACCATCCCTACTTTGACGTTAACGAATGGAAAGCTGCTATCCAGAAAGAAGGCATTCATGATTTTATTCACGTACAGGCTGCAAAGAATCGATTTTCACCAGTGGAGAATGAAATCGCCTACGATTATTTTGTTGAAGCTATCCCTGCTTATGTGTTAATTGACAAACAAGGTGTTGTTCGTGGACATTGGACAGGCTTTAGCCATGAACAAGACAAAGAGATAGTTGCTCTCATCGAGAAACTTCTTGCAGAATAACCAATGATGCTGAAAGAAAAACTAAAAATCCCCACTTGCTGCTA
>JABZGM010000406.1 GCA_015259235.1 Alloprevotella sp.
TAGCGTAATCGCTGATGCCAATGTGCCTAACAAGCAAGCCGTTCTTGATATTCTCGGAGCTACAAGCAATAATGAGGTGCGTAAGACCAATCTTCGCAAACTCGATGCAGGTCAGCCCTATGCTTACCTCTTGGCAAATCACTATCCTCCCCTTCGTCGCACTGAATATCAATTCACCTACACCGTGCGCGATTTCAATCTCGAGGAAGCCATCCAGCGCATCTATTCCAACCCATCACTTCTTTCTCTCAATGAGATGTATCTCGTAGCGAATCACTACGCAGCAGGAAGTGCAGAGCGTCGCAATGCGCTTGAAACCGCGCAACGCGTTTATCCCAACGCCCCCGAAAGCCGTTTCAACGCTTTGGCTTATCGTATGGCGCAAGGTGAACAAGTCAACGAAGGACAGTTCCTCGTGAACTACACCGCATCTCCTGAAAAGTGGAACAACCTCGGTGTTTACTATGGTATTCGCAAAGACTATGCTCGTGCCAAGGAATGCTTCTCTCGCGCAGGTAATCTCCCTGCAGCGCAAGCCAACCTCGCTGAGCTCGCCAAGGTGGAAGAATAATCCTAGGACTAGCGTCTAACATCTAGTTTCTCTAGATAATCTAGTCTCTCTAGAATCTCTAGAAAATCTCAAAGCAAACTATTTATTAACTCAATTTATTCACTAATTTACTTCGTATGAAAAAGCAATTTTTCGCAGCGGCTATGATCCTCGCCCTCGGAGCAGGTTTCACCGCTTGCTCAAACGACGATTTGGGCAAACAAGAAGGCAAGGAAGTAGCACAGAATGCAGACTCTTATATGTCTGTTACCTTCACTTTGCCTAAAGCAAGTGCTACTCGTGCAGCAACAGCCGCAGATGGTCAAGACAAGGACCAGCCTGATTACAATTACCTCGGAACTTGGAACGGGGCTGATGATATCAAGAAGGTGAAGATTTATGTGTTCAATGGTACTGACGCTACTTCTAGTACACTTGAGGTATTAGAAACGGTGACGAACCCAGTTTTGACAACCGTAGGTGGAAACATTGTTGTGAAGTCTCCACAACCTTTTAAAATTTCCGCAGGTAACAAGAGAGTTTTTGTAG
>JABZGM010000407.1 GCA_015259235.1 Alloprevotella sp.
ACTGTTTACTTATTAAGTTAGAACACTTCAATTAATAAAAGCGTACAGTAGCGACTTTCACTACGGCACAATCCTTCACGCAAAGTTACAGAAAAGGGGCATTAGGTCAGATGCTACTCAGGGCTCCCGCATCAAAATCGGCTTCAGTAGCGTTCTCTTCACAAGAATACTCACATACAATGGAAACCGCCCCTTACTTCTCATCCGTCCATGACCCTCGCGTCGTCGGACGTTGCTAGCACAAACTCACCGACATCCTTATGGCCGCACTCATCACCTACCTTTGTGGAGGAGAGGATTATAGCGACATGTATCAGCTATGCCGCTTCCGTGGCAAAGAGTTCAAACCGCTACTTGAGCTACCCAATGGTTGCCCGAGCGAAGACACCTTTGAGCGCGTCATGCAAGCTGTGCATCCTGATGAGATCGCCGCTTATCTCGAGGTCTATACCTCGCAGATCATCAAGGATTTATCGGGCATGCACATTGCTATAGACGGCAAGAAGATGCGCGGAACGAATCCTCGGGGACACGGCGAGAGCAGCTATATCTTCTCGGCTTGGGTCAACGAACACTCTTTAAGCATTGCTCAAGAGGCTGTGGGGGAGAAGACGGACGAGATTACGTGTGTGCCGAAACTCCTTGATAAGCTTGCCCTTGAAAGAGCCATCGTCACGATGGATGCTATGGGTACGCAGGTAGAAATAGCCGAACAGGTGGTCAAGAAGAAGGCTGATTTTGTCCTCGCGCTCAAGGGAAATCAGCGCCATCTCTTCGAGGACACGACCGATGCTTTCTCCACGCGACAGCCACACAAGCGATACCTTGAGCAGGAGAATAAGGGAGCATTGGGGAATTGAGAACCGCCTGCATTGGCAGCTGGATGTGACTTTTCGGGAAGATGCTTGCCGTGCGCGAAAGAACTTTTCGGCGCGTAATCTGAATCTCATCCGCAAGTTCTCTTTAGCTATTCTGCACCAGCAGCATGACACGCTCTCGATCAAGGCGAGATGCTGGAAATGCAGCCTGCGCATCGACTACCTCAAGCAAGTACTCGGATTTTGATGTGGGAGCCCTAATTCTCCAGCAGTATATATT
>JABZGM010000408.1 GCA_015259235.1 Alloprevotella sp.
TGATACGACCACCACGATGACGGGGCGCGTTGTTGTCACGGAGCTGGAGTTTGCAACAGATAGCACCGCCGGCGCGATTGAATGCGTTGTCTTTGGCGCAAGCGGTATAGAGGTGGCGGGCATCACAGGTCGTCCGATACGCTCAATCAAGCAGCAAGTGATTGAGAGCATCCAGGAGCGCAAGGGAGAGAGCCAAGAGAGCGAGGAGGGCGAGGAGAGCAAGCAATCGGCATCTGTGCAGCGCGAAGTGTCGCGGGTGTCCAAGGTGCTTGCGCCAGCCCCCGACCCTTACCGATGGCGTTACATCTTCTACCTGGCGTTGATTGGCTGTGGCGTTGTCCTTTACGCTAAGCGCACGCCTGTTATTGGGTGGTTGCGTAGGATGCTTGCGGGTCTTATTAAGCGGTAGCGTCTAAGGCGCAACCATTTTGTTGACTTCAACGAAATGGTTTTGGCTTGTCGTATTTTTGATTACCTTTGAAGTGTCACAGAGGTAGCCAATGGCGCCCGTGGCACAAGCAGCCCAAGCAGGCATCATCGCACTTGGGTGAACATCAGAGCGGGGAGATTCAGGTCTCCTCACTCTTTTTTTTACCCCAATGAAACAAGAAAGCCCCACACCATAAGGCGCGGGGCTTTCATTTTGCTTGTAGCACTTAGTACTCGGAGAGTAGAGCCTTTGCGCTGATGGCGCGCTGCTTTTCTTCCTCCGTGAACTCTTCGGGCAGTCGCTTGATGATTCGTTCGATGTGGTCAGAGAACCAAGCCTTTGAAATATCACCATACTCTTCGTCTGTGGTGCTTGCGAGCGTCCACTTAGCTTCCCCGACCTCAAATGCTTCAATGAGGTGGTTAGAAGCATTCTTGTCGTAGATACGTTCATTGTCTACGAACGTATCCATGAACTCGTCATACTCTTCGGTGCTGTCGCATGACCAGCGCAGCTCTACGGTGTGACCATCATTGGTGTCTACCATGATGCTCCAAGTTCCGAGGGTGGGGCACTCCTTGATGTAGGAGCAAAGGAGGTCTTCGATGAAGCTCTTTGCGTCGTCAATAGTATCAACGCCGTTGATGTTGTTGTAAGC
>JABZGM010000409.1 GCA_015259235.1 Alloprevotella sp.
TCGTAGATGAGGATGTATGGGTTCTCCATATCACATTCCATCTTATCTGTGTCTGTTACGAAGTAACCAGAGAGGTAACCACGATCGAACTGCATACCCTCAACAACGCCGATACTTGTCTCACGAGTCTTGCTCTCCTCAATAGTGATAACGCCATCCTTAGATACCTTACGCATAGCATCTGCAAGCAACTTACCGATTTCAGGGTCGTTGTTAGCACTTACAGTAGCTACCTGCTCTATCTTGTCATAGTTGTCACCAACTACCTCTGCAGAAGCCTTAATATGATCAACAACCTTAGCTACAGCCTTATCGATACCACGCTTTAGGTCCATTGGATTAGCACCTGCAGTAACATTCTTCAATCCTTCAGTAACAATTGCCTGTGTGAGGATAGTTGCTGTTGTTGTACCATCACCTGCATCGTCACCAGTCTTGCTTGCAACACTCTTGACAAGCTGTGCACCTGCATTCTCAAAGTTGTCCTCGAGCTCTACCTCCTTAGCAACGGTAACACCGTCCTTAGTAATCTGTGGAGCACCAAACTTCTTACCGATAACAACATTACGACCCTTAGGACCGAGCGTTACCTTCACTGCATTTGCCAACTGGTCTACACCACTCTTCAAGAGTTCACGTGCATCTGAATCGAATCTTATCTCTTTTGCCATTTTCTATATTCCTTATTATGATTGTTTATTTATGCGTTGTCAGCTATTCTTTTTTACCTTTTCTATGTATATATAGTTCTACAAGATATAATAGAATAGCCCAACTACAGCTATTTTAAGACCTTTTGATAGGAGAAGTGTTACTCAACTACTGCTAACACGTCGCTCTGACGCATAATCAAATACTTCTCACCATCATTCTCAAGCTCAGTACCTGCGTACTTACCATAGAGCACCTCATCGCCAACCTTGAGAATCATCTCCTCATCCTTGGTACCATTACCAACAGCAATCACCTTACCACGTTGTGGTTTTTCCTTGGCTGTGTCTGGGATGATAATACCACCAACTTTCTCTTCTGCCTGTGCTGGAAGCACAAGGACTCTGTCTGCTAA
>JABZGM010000040.1:0-2405 GCA_015259235.1 Alloprevotella sp.
TACTTAGAGATGGCGCAGAGCCGTCAGCATTTGGGAGCTAATGATCAAGAGATTCTTGACTTACTTAATAAGAGTATCGAACTTTGTGATACACCATACGTATCTACTTCTGCTCCATATTTTTATACACGTGGTCAGCAATTAGAGAAGATGGGAGAGTACAGAAAGGCTGTTCAGGATTATTATACGTATGAATATTTTAACCAAGGACGTCTTGGTGCAGCTTTCTATTATATGCGTGAACAGTGTGAGGTGAAGGGACGTATGTGGCAGCAAGCTCTGCAAGATATTCTTATTGCTTCACAACTTGATCCTAAGGAAGCCTTATATCCAACAGAGGCAGGTAGCCTTTTGTTACGTCTAAACAAGGTGGATGCTGCTATCAGTGCTGCGCAACAGGCAATTCAACTTGATGCTTCTCAGCCTGATGCCCATCTTATTCTTGGTATTGCACAGTGCGAAAGTAAACAGAAAGAAGAAGGCCTTAAGAATATTCAAAAGGCTAAGGAACTTGGTAATACACAAGCTGATACTTTCCTACAAAAGTACAAATAAATTCACCAGATAAGTTTGTTGTAACGAAATTTGGGGGAATGGAATTTGGCAGAACCGAATTAAATCCGTACCTTTGCACCCGCATGATGGTTCCGTAGCTCAGTTGGATTAGAGCAACAGCCTTCTAAGCTGTGGGTCTTGGGTTCGAACCCCAACGGAATCACTGAGGAAAGCATTAGAAATTCTAATGCTTTCCTCTTTTTATATACGACCTAAACGAGATAACCAACCTTCATAGTGCCAAAGCATCCAACACATTCCTCCATCTTCTGCACATTTTCGTCTTTTCCACGGATTCTCTGCTAAAGACAACCGCTAAACCGCAAAATTTTGTGTACCTTTGCAGCAAAACATAACTCCCAAGTCATCATGACACGCCAAGAACTCATTGACAACATTCGTCGCAAGCAGAGCTTCCTCTGCGTAGGTCTAGACACCGACCTCAAAAAAATTCCTCAACACCTCTTGCAAGAGGAAGACCCTATCTTTGCTTTCAACAAAGCCATCATTGATGCCACTGCACCTTATTGCGTAGCCTACAAGCCCAATTTGGCTTTCTATGAATGCTTCGGTCTCGAAGGTTGGAAAGCTTTTGATAAAACTATCAACTACATCAAAACTCACTACCCCGACCAATTCATTATTGCTGATGCCAAACGTGGTGACATTGGCAACACCTCTGCCATGTATGCACGTTGCTTCTTTGAAGAAACAGGAGTAGACTCTCTCACAGTAGCTCCTTATATGGGTGAAGACTCTGTGACTCCTTTCCTGCAATATGAAGGCAAATGGGTTATTCTTTTGGCCCTCACTTCCAACAAAGGTAGCCACGATTTCCAACTCACCACTGACGAGCATGGCGAACGTCTTTTTGAAAAAGTGCTTCGTACCAGTCAACAATGGGGCAATGCCGATCAACTAATGTACGTAGTAGGTGCTACCCAGGTAAGCTTTTTGAGGACATTCGCCGCATTGTTCCAGAGCATTTCCTCCTGGTTCCTGGTGTAGGTGCCCAAGGAGGTTCTTTAGAAGACGTATGCCAATATGGTATGAATAAAGACTGTGGTTTGTTGGTGAACTCTAGCCGCGCCATCATCTATGCCGATAGTAGCGAACAATTCGCTCAAGCAGCAGGACACGCAGCACAAGAAGTGCAACAACAAATGGCGAATATCTTGGAAAAAGCGCAATTCTAATCGCACATTTAACATCTTTCCCCATCTTCCCTTGTTGGATTTTTCTTCCAATAAAGGAAGATTTTCTTTTCACTTTTACCCAAAGCTCCCTTCACGACTCCCCTAAAAGTGACATCATGGAAGAAAAATCAGAAAAAATCTCTGGAACAACTTCCAATTTTCACCTCAACATCCACCAAAAACTTAGACGATGTTCTCGCTCTAGAACTACTTTTTCAGGCTGTTTTCGCCTAAAAACGCCCCATTTTAAGGGGAAAAACAAAGAAAAATGCACTTTTCTCGAAAAAAAATCGCCAAAACATTTGGAGGTTTGAAGAAAATGTTGTTCCTTTGCAATCGCAAACCGATAAGGAATGCACCACACGGGAAAGTGCTACACGGCTAGCTCCTTTCAAATCCTCCAGGGCTTGATCGCAGCAAAGGTAGTTAGTTGTAGCAGCGCGATGTGGTTAGCTTTCCCACCCGCCTCTTTAGCTCAGTTGGCCAGAGCACGTGATTTGTAATCTCGGGGTCGTTGGTTCGAATCCGACAAGAGGCTCGAATTAATAGAATGACTAAGAACACAGAAGAAGGTATGTCGTGAGGCATACCTTTTTGCGTTTTAAGCTATTACATAGTTTATATATTTACAAAGAGAAAACATCTAACAAATTA
>JABZGM010000040.1:2415-14070 GCA_015259235.1 Alloprevotella sp.
CTACCTATACCGCTCCCCGCCCAATACATATCCCTGATATCCTAGACTCTCCTTCCTGCAGTTTCTTTTCCTCTATGCATCTACACTTGAGAAACTCTTTGAGTATCCTCTAAGTCGTCCCTTAAAAATCAGCAAATCACAACAAACGGTAGATAATCTAGTATAAAAACACGATATCTCAAAAAAAAAGAGTATTTTTGCAGTCAAAGCGAATTTTCGAGATTCCCCATTCTCGTTGGGCAATCTTTCGGGATTACCAGAAGGAAAGTCCATCGCACATTCACCCTCTTGATATTTATCTTCTATGCTCATCGATATTAAAGGCGCAAACATCTGTATTGACGACCGAAAGATACTTGAAAATGTAGAGTTTCATGTCAACAATGGCGAGTTTGTCTACGTTATTGGTCGCGTAGGAAGCGGTAAAAGCTCGCTTCTTCGTGCACTTTATGCAGAGTGCGACGTAGAAGAGGGAGAAGCCAAGGTCTTAGACTTCGATTTACTCCAACTTCGCAACAAGCATCTCCCAGAGTTGCGCCGTCATCTTGGCATTGTGTTTCAAGACTTTTCTCTTTTGCAACACCGCACTGTCGGACAAAACCTCGACTTTGTGCTTAGTGCAACTGGTTGGAAAGTTAAGTCCGAAAGAGAATCACGCATTCGCGAAGTGCTCGACCAAGTTGAACTGTCACATAAAATCAACAATTTTCCCCACGAACTCTCGGGAGGTGAACAGCAACGTGTCTCCATTGCTCGTGCCATTCTCAACAAGCCAGCTCTAATCTTGGCAGATGAGCCAACAGGCAACCTCGACATGGAGACAGGACAACGCATTCTCGAACTTCTCCGATCCCTTACGAACGAAAATACTGCTGTGGTTATAGTGACACATAATCGTTCCTACCTCACAGCCTACCCAGGTACAGTGTACCAATGTGCAGAAGGTCATCTCATCAATGTGACCAAACAGTTCGTTAGTTCCGAAAAATAGAAAGCAAAGAGCCAAGACGACAACCTATAATCTCAGAAGCACACTTCAGTCTGTGCTTCATCTAGGACGAATATATCCTCTTTCTCCACTCTATTCATCAGATATCCATCATATAGCTCCACAAAAGGTATTGCTTCTCAATATGAAAGTCTACAAATTTGGCGGAACCTCCGTTGGTTCGCCCGAAAGAATGAAAGAAGTGTCTCGACTCATCACAGAAGATGGTGAGCCCAAGGTTGTGGTTCTCTCAGCGATGAGTGGCACCACCAATAGTCTTGTCGAGATTGCCGACTACTTGCGAAAAGGAAACCCCGAAGGTGCAAGTAACATGGTCAATAGACTTCACAACCTCTATAAGCAACATCTCCCTCTACTCTATAGCAAAGAAGAGACAACCACCAAGGTACGCGAGCGACTCGACGATATTTTCTTGCAACTCCATGAATTCCGCACACGCGAATTCAGTGAAGCTGACGAAAAAGCCATTTTGGCACAAGGCGAAATCATGAGTACCAACATGGTGACTGAGTACTTGAAGGAATGCGGTGTCAAAGCTATTCTCCTTCCCGCACTCGATTATATGCGTTTAGATGTCAATGGTGAGCCCGATCTCCCCTACATCCGCGAACGCTTGGCTTATCTTCTTGACAAGAATCCCAACTACGATATCTACATCACCCAAGGATTCATCTGTCGCAATGCCGATGGTCAAATCGACAACCTCCAACGTGGCGGGTCTGACTACACAGCATCTCTCATTGGTGCCGCCATCCGTGCCAACGAAATTCAAATTTGGACCGATATTGATGGTATGCACAACAACGACCCTCGCTTTGTTGAAGGTACTACCCCTGTGCGTCAACTCAATTTCGAGGAAGCAGCTGAACTTGCCTACTTTGGTGCAAAGATTCTTCACCCCACGTGTGTACAACCTGCTCGTTATGCAGGAGTCCCTGTTCGCCTAAAGAACACCATGGCCCCCCAAGCTCCTGGCACGCTCATCAACAATGAATGCGAGGAAGGTCGCATCAAAGCTGTAGCCGCTAAGGACAACATCACGGTGATTAAAATCGTTAGTTCCCGAATGCTACTAGCCACGGGATTTATGTGCAAAGTCTTCAACGTATTTGACAAATACAAGACAAGCATCGACATGATTACCACCAGTGAGGTGGGGGTATCTCTCAGCATCGACAACACCAGTCACTTGGCTTCTATCGTAGACGAGCTCAAGGAAGTGGGTACCGTCGTTGTAGATGAAGGCATGTGCATCGTTTGCGTAGTCGGTGACTTGCGCTGGACCAATCGTGGTTTTGAAAGCGATGCCACACTTGCCCTCAAGCATATCCCTGTGCGCATGATTAGTTATGGTGGTTCAGATCACAACATCTCTTTCCTTGTGAGCATGGAGCACAAACAAGCCGCACTTCAAGCCCTTCAAAAGCATCTTTTCTAGGGCACTTTAAGCTCTCGTCTAGAGATTTTACATTTGTCCTTAGGAGTAAACTGTTGCTCTCAAGGACAAATGCCTTTCTATACTCCCACCTCCCTTGGTGTCCACAGAATTTTTCTCCAGCTTTATACTTGCTCCCCATGAATATATCCCGCTTTTCTCAGCGCGTAACACCATTCTACTATTACGACCTCTCTCTACTTCGTCAAACGCTCGAAGCCATCACAACAGCCACTGCCGATACCCCTCACTTTCATGTGCATTATGCCCTCAAAGCCTGTGTAGCACCAGAGGTTTTGCGCACAATTTCACAGCACGGATTTGGAGCTGACTGTGTTAGTGGCGGAGAAGTGGAAGTAGCCCACCAACATGGTTTTAATGCAAGCAACATCGTTTTTGCTGGGGTTGGCAAAGCAGATTGGGAAATCAATCGTGCCCTCGAATTAGACATCCAGTGCTTCAATGTCGAAAGTCTGCCTGAACTGGAGATCATCAACGAGCTGGCAACTACCCAGAAGAAAGTGGCAAAGGTAGCCTTCCGCATCAATCCCAACGTGGATGCTCGCACCCATGCTAAAATCACCACAGGACTCAACGAAAACAAGTTTGGTCTAGCAATCGACGATACCATTCCAGCCATTCGTCGAGCACAAGCATTGTCCAACATCGAGTTTGTAGGTCTACACTTCCACATCGGAAGTCAGATTACCGACCTCACTCCTTTCAGCGAATTATGCACCTGCATCAATGAACTCCAAGAGCAACTCGAAGAAGCGGGCATTACAGTGCCAACTCTCAATGTGGGAGGAGGTCTTGGTGTGAACTACGAACAACCAGATGCCGATGCAATTCCCAATTTTGCAGCCTATTTTACTATTTTCAAGCAAGAACTCCAATTGCGCGAAGGACAATCCGTGCACTTTGAATTAGGACGCTCCATCGTAGCCCAGTGCGGCAGTCTCATTTCACGCGTTCTCTATGTCAAAGAAGGACAAGCTAAACGCTTTGTCATCGTAGATGCTGGCATGACCGACTTAGTGCGCCCTGCTATGTATGGCAGCCTCCATCAAATTGACAATCTCTCACACCCCGAAGCTCCTCAAGCACAGTTTGACGTGGTGGGACCCATCTGCGAAAGCAGTGATGTTTTTGCTAGCGACTACAAGTTACCCACTCCTAAGCGAGGCGACCTCCTAGCATTCCGTTCTGCAGGTGCTTATGGTGAAATTATGGCTTCCCAATACAACTGCCGCCGTTTACCAGGACACATTGCCGAATAATCCCCTTTTCTCTTTTTGCTTATCTCTCATCGCTTCCATCTTCTCTAAGGTTCATTTCCATGATTAGTCGAGATTGAAGCGATTTTTAGACTCTCCATTTCCATGGCAGGCATCTACATTCACGTCCCATTTTGCGAAAAACGCTGCAGCTATTGTAGTTTTTACAGCACCATTCACGGCAAAAAGGAGCGAGACGCCTTTGTCCGCAGTCTCGTTGCGGAGATGCAACACCGCAAAACAGATGAAACCATCCACACAGTCTATTTTGGGGGGGGCACTCCTTCGCAGTTGGATACCGAAGAACTGGAACTATGCTTTGAAGCACTTCACCGTATTTTCCCAATATCCCCAGAAGCGGAATTTACTTTTGAAGCAAACCCAGATGACATCACCGCAGAAAAAGCGCAACATCTTGCACAACTTGGTATAAATCGTGTGAGCCTTGGGGTACAGAGCTTCAATGATGCACTACTTCTCAACATCAACCGACGACATACAGCCCTACAAGCGCGAGATGCTATTGACACAGTGCACCAAGCTGGCATCGACAATCTCAGCATCGACTTAATGTTTGGGTTGCCACAGCAGACACTCTCCGATTGGCAGTGGGAACTACAACAAGCCTTTTCTCTCGACATCCAACATTTGTCAGCCTACGCCCTAACTTACGAAGAAGGCACTCCACTCTATTACAATCGTGCTAAGGGCAAAGTCAAGGAATGTGACGAGGAAACTTCGCTTGCTATGTTCCGCTTATTAACGGAGTCGGCACAAGAATTTGGATTTGAACAATATGAAATCTCCAACTTTGCACGTCCTGGATTCCGCTCTCGGCATAATGCAAGCTATTGGCAAGGAACTCCGTATTTAGGCTTCGGACCTGGTGCCCATTCCTACGACGGTTTTTCCACTCGACGCTTCAATGAGCATAAACTTCTTGCCTACAATGCAGCAAGTATAGTAGACACTCTATTTGCCGATGTGCCCCATCAACTCGAAATGCTCACCCCCGACGAACTTTACGACGAATTGATTCTCACACGTCTCCGCACCCGCGAGGGAATATCTCTGAACGAACTAAGCGAACATCGCAAATCCTATCTCCTACGTACAGCACAAACCTTCCTCAATCGCGGTCTTCTAATGCTCACATCTGACAACCGCTTGCAACTCACACACGCAGGTGTCTTTGTGTCCGATGACATCATGGGAGAACTTATGTGGCCGTAGTTATTTCAATAAACAATATAGAACGTTGCTACTGCAAAATTGTGGTAAATCCGTTCCTCAACACTAAGAAAAGACTTGCAAGGATAGTCAGAATGGCTTACTTTTGCGAATATATCACCATCAAAAGCTATACAAATGGAAAAGAAAATAGTTCTAGCCCTCTTTTTATCAGCTTTCCTTGCCCAAGGTAAGGCCAGCAATGTAGCAGGTTTCCCACAACCCACAGCACCAGCCGAAGGCATGGCTTCAGTGGCTCAACCTGTTGATTTGACCACTGCAGCAGAAACTGCTACGCAGTCTGTGGTCTATATCAAGGTGTCTAGCACCAGTCGCCAATCGCAGGTGCAAGAATTCGATCCATTTTCTGATTTCTTCGGAGATTTCTTTGGACGTGGTCAAAGCAGTCCACAACAACGCCAAGCGCCCAAGCGCAGTGGAGCAGGTTCTGGAGTTATTCTCACAGCAGACGGCTACATTGTCACCAATAATCACGTGGTGGAAGATGCTGACGAAATCCTCGTAAAGCTCAATGACAATCGTGAATATAAAGGACGAATCATCGGACTAGACAAGAGTTCGGACCTCGCACTCCTCAAGATAGAAGCAAAAGATTTGAAACCTATCACCGTAGGAAGCAGTGACAACTTGAAAGTTGGCGAATGGGTGCTTGCCATTGGCAACCCTTATGGCTTTACTTCCACAGTAACAGCCGGTATCGTCAGTGCTAAGGCACGCTCACTCCAAGGTAGTAACACCATCGAAAGTTTCATCCAAACTGATGCAGCCATCAACCCTGGAAATTCAGGTGGTGCGCTTGTCAATGTGAAGGGTGAATTGGTGGGAATCAATGCGATGCTCTATTCACAAACAGGCTCATACTCAGGATACGGCTTCGCTATTCCTACCACCATCATGAACAAAGTGGTAAAGGATCTCCGCGAGTTTGGTGCAGTGCAACGCGCACTTCTTGGTGTAGCAGGTACCGACGTATCAACTTATATCGATGCTCAAAAAGAAAAAGGTAAAGAAACTGATTTAGGCGTACTTACCGGCTTCTATATTGAAGAAGTAACTGCCGATGGAGCTGCAGAGGAAGCTGGTTTGAAACGCGGGGATGTCATCACAGAAATTGACGGAAAGAAGATTGAAAAGTTCGGAAATTTACAAGAACTCTTGGCTAGCCATCGCCCCGGTGACAAAGTTCGCGTCACCTATGTGCGCAAGAAAAAGACATACACCGCCACACTCACACTGCGCAATGTCCAAGGCACAACTTCTAAGATAGAGAGTGTGGATCAAGAGTCCATGGGTGCTGCTCTTCGTGCGCTTTCTGATGCTGAAAAATCTGAACTAGGATTGAAAAATGGCATCATTGTGAGCAGTATCAAGGCAGGAAAACTTCAAGACGCAGGACTCAGCAAGGGTATCATCATCACGCAAGTGAATGACAAAGTGATAAACTCTGTTGCAGACTTTGAAGAAGCCGTGAAGGCAGCCAATATGAGCAGCGATCGCGTTCTTTGGATTCGCGCAAAAACTCAAAGCGGCCTCAATCGTTCTTACACTGTTGAACTGGGTGATGCCAAAACTTCCATCAAGAAAAAGAAGTAACCTTCTTTATCGCCACAAATACGCCCCTCCGATTCGAGGAACAAAAAGAGAGAAATTCCCAGTGAGTTTCTCTCTTTCATTTTTGATTTTAACACAAAATCCGGCGTTTTTTCGAGTACTCTATACTTAAGATAGAATCTATCGACTTCTCAGTGCATAAAAAAATGCGATTTCCCACCTAGATTTGAAGAAATTGCCGAATTCATCGGAGGGTTTAGTACATTTTCTCCCATAATCTCCACTAAAAACTCCTACAAATGAAAAATTTGCTCCGTAGTTTTCAAAATTTTCTCGGACGTTTTTCAAATTATCTCCGACGTTTTTGATTGTACCCTCCGCCATCTACCCTACAGCTGCTTTTCAGAACAAAAGAAAGCGACAAAAGAACAATACAACGACGCCATCTTTGCTCATCGATTTTGTCTTTCTGATTCGCGATTTTAACATAAGATACCCACACAAGATAGGCACATATCCCATGCAACCAACGATGAATCTCTCTATAAGTGCACATAAATTCGCAAAAACCCCAGAACAGAAATCCACAAACAGCCTAAAATACGCTCGAAAATGTTTTGCATCCTCAGCAGAAATGCGTAAATTTGCACTCTAAATAGTGTATCATGAAGAAGACTCTCCTCCTGCTGCTTCTCATGGTTGCGGTTTTCGCTTCTTGCTCAAACTACGAAAAGTTGCTGCAGTCAGGCGATTATACCCAAAGATACGAAGCAGCGAAGCAATACTACTACTCTGGTAGCTACACCCAAGCGAGTACGCTGCTCACCGACCTTATAGCCGGTGCTAAAGGCACGGACCGTGCAGAAGAAGCTCTGTTTTTATTGGGCATGTCTGCTTATCGGGACAAAGAATATGATGCAGCAGCTGGCTATTTCAAAAAGTATTATGAGACCTACCCTCGTGGATACTATGCGGAAGAAGCCCATTTCTATGCTGGAGTTGCTCTATATGAGAATACTCCCGAACCAGAATTAGACCAAAGTGATACTTACAAAGCCATCACCGAATTCCAAAAGTTTACAGAGGATTTCCCTGATAGCCGTTATCGCAAAGAAGCTACGCGCCTTATCTTCGTGATGCAAGACAAGCTCATCGAAAAAGAATATGCCGCAGCAAAACTGTACTTCGACCTCGGCACCTATTTTGGAACGAGCAGTAGCAGCAGCAGTGGCAACAACTACGAAGCTTGCGTCGTAACTGCTCAAAACGCAATTAGCGATTTCCCCTATAGCGAACGAAGAGAAGACTTTGCCATTCTTATTGTTCGTGCCAAGTTTGAACTTGCCGAACAGAGTGTAGAATCCAAAAAAGTGGAGCGATTCCAAAATGCCATTGACGAGTACCACGGTTTCGTGAACGAATATCCGAAATCAAAGTTCTTGCCCAAAGCAACCTCGCTTTACAATCGCGCAAAAGCCTTTCTTGCTAAGCCTCAAAATGCTGCACAGTCGTAAATGACACGCGCTTTTATGGGCACCCTTCTCAACATTGCATCTAAAAAATACTCTATACACATCATGGACTACAAGAAGTCGAAAGCACCCACCAACACTGTGACTCACAACCTCATGGATTTGGCTGAAGATACAGGCAATCTCTATGAAAGTTTGGTAATCATAGCTAAACGTGCCAATCAAATTTCGGCACAAATGAAAGAGGACCTCAACAAAAAACTCAAAGAGTTTGCCTCTAGCAACGACAACCTCGAAGAAACTTTCGAGAATCGTGAACAAATTGAAATCTCACGTTACTACGAACGTCTCCCCAAGGCGACATTGATTGCTGCTGACGAATTCCTCCGCGGTAAGGTTTACTTCAAGAATCCCAACAAGGAACGTAACCAGCATCTCACCAAAGACTAAACAGTAGCTTCTACTGTCCTATCAAAATGAAGGTCTTTCTGTGTCGTAATTGACCTGAAAGACCTTTCATTTTATGAGTTCCATTGTCTAGTATAGCACAATAACTCCTTCACGCTTTAGTTATAGTGCTCAGACTTTTTTTGCTCTGTCTCGTGCGACTATTGGTTTCCCAGTATTCTAGCAATAAAGTCTCGACACAGCTACAATAAAAAGTGAAGGTCCTCATAGAGAAGCAAGTAGCGACTGTGGAATTTTTACCAGTTTTCCCAAGACTGAACTCAATTATCTTCTTAGTTTTCATACAGACTTATCCCCATTCACCATGATTCAACGCATCCAATCTCTCTATCTTTTCATAGCCATCGTTCTAATGGTTCTCTCATTCTTCCTCCCCGTGTGGGCATGGACTGTTGGTTCAGATGTACAAACGAGCTATTTACTCTATAATTATGGCATTATGACCACACAGCCTGGTTACTCAGCTCCACTGCTCTACCCTGTTGTACTAAGTTTCTTTGCAGCACTCTCCGTTGTGCTTTACGGTTGGGCATTTTTCTCTTTCAAAAACCTGAGTAAGGCGGTGAAACTTGTGCTCGTTGCACTCTTCAGCACCCTTGGTTATTTGACTTGCCTAGGGTTCATTGTCTACGACATGAGTACAACTCAACAACTGTCGGGCAACATCCCACAGCTTGGCACTATCTTCCCAGCTATTGCCTTTGTACAGGGTGTTATGGCGCTCCGTGCCATCCGTCGCGACCAAGCCTTGCTTCGCTCTGCTGATCGCTTACGCTAAAACTGACCTCTCGGTAGACGCAAATCACACTTCCCTAGGTGTTGTGCAAACTCTCTACATGACAATCTAGGAAAGGCTTTGTTTCATTAAAAACCTTAAGCTATGAATAAAGTAATGCTCATTGGTAACGTGGGAAAAGACCCAGAAGTGCGTTACATCGACAATGGAGTTTGCACCGCAAAAGTGGCATTAGCCACCAATACTCCAGGTTACACGCTCCCTAACGGTACGCAAGTGCCTGATCGCGCCGAATGGCATAATCTTCTCTTCTGGCGAAAACTAGCAGAAGTGGTAGAGCGCTATGTACACAAAGGAGATAAACTCTATGTCGAGGGTGAACTCCGAACTCGCAACTACACCGATCATCAAGGTGTGGTACGCTATATCACTGAAATTTGGGTGAACAACATGGAGATGCTCACTCCTAAACAGCAGTCTAACCAAAACAATACGGCTACTTCTGCTCCTGCTCCTGAAACATCCAAAACAGAAGCACCATTTTAATTCGATGCTCATAGGGCTTAGTGCTCTAGAAGTTCAAACATCGATATCACTTTTTATGGACTGATTGAGGTTTATGCCAAAATTCGCAACCCTATCTTCCGACAATGCCAACATTTGGTTGTGGCAACTCACAGAGTCGCCCGAACAACTGTTGGCATTGTTGGCTACGCACCCCGATTACGCTCCCCAAGCACAATCCTTTCGCTCGACACAACGCCAACGCGAATGGCTAGCCACGCGCGCCTTATTGCATAATGTGCTGGGAGATGACATACGAATTGCCTATGACAAAGATGGAGCGCCACGACTCGTAAACATAAACCAAGAGCAGATTTCCCAAGACTCTTCCTATATGCAAGATGATGAGCAAGGACTCCCTGCAATAAGTATCTCGCATTCTCATCAATGGGTGGCAATTGCTTTAGCAACCTCCAAAAAGTCTATTGGTCTTGATTTGGAATTTGTAAGTGAGAAAGCAGGAAGAGTGCAACACAAGTTTTTGACACAAGAGGAACAGCTGCTTATTTCTCCCACTCTCTCGCCTACAGCTCTGTGGTGTGCTAAAGAGGCTACTTATAAGCTCTGCAACCACTCTGGACTTCTTTTCTTAGAAGAAATGAGACTATACACAAAAGAAGAACAACTCTTGATGGAATTGCCGACCTTACAGCGCACAGCAAGCATTGAAATAGGAACATTTGAGGATTGTGCCTTTGCGCTTGCGAAGTTTATAGAGTAATCGCCCATTGTTCTACGCCACTCTATCCCTTCATATACAGAAAAGCCTTGAAGAAGTTCACAGACTTCTTCAAGGCTTTTGCCATTTCATCATTTAAGTAAGAGCGCAGCTCCTACTTCAGGGGTGTAAGTGGGTGGAAGGTTGTTCCATTTGTACAACTTGTGAATCTTGATACCATAGCGTTGGGCGATGCTATACATAGATTCTCCTGAAACAACAACGTGGTAGGTGTCTCGGATTGGCTTTGCTACACGACTTTTCTTTTTGGTGAGATACACGACTTCTCCACGAGATAATTGATAGTGCTTATCTACTTCATTGTAATTGCGGAGCTTGCGTTCTGATAGTCCCATGTCGCGTGCTATACTCTCGAAGGTATCACCAGGTCCCACCACAACGTAAACGAGATCGTTGCAAAGGTAAAGACGGCGTGCCGCCAATTCTGCTCTGCGCTCTGCCTCACGCTGGCGAGGTGTCTCTTGACTTCGTTGGTAACGGTCATATTGTGCAAGATCATATCGCTCAATGACGCCAATCAACAACTCTGCATATCTGGGATTTGTGGCATAACCACACTCTTTCAAGCCTCGTGCCCAGGCACGATAGTCGTAGAAATCAAGGGAAAAGAGCGGACTATATCTCTTGCGCCCTGCCAAAAAGAGAGAATGATCTTCATAGCTTTCAGCAGCAGAATTGTACTTTCTAAACTGCTCGTTAGGCGCATCATCGGAACGCAATACAAAAGGTCCAGTCCAAGTTCCGCCTGTTTTGATACCGAAATGGTTGTTAGCTGTTGTGGCTAACATGGAACATCCTGCACTACTCTCCAAAAGGCCTTGCGCCAAAGTGATGCTCGCAGGAATGCGATAACGCAACATCTGGTCTATCGCCATTGATTTATAAGTTTCAATATACTGTCGATATGCCTCAGTCTGAGCAAATATTGAAAAGATACTCAGACAAAATAAAGCGCAGGATAATAGAAATCGATGCATACAATAACTCTTTTGCTACAAAGTTACGATTTTTCGAAGAAGCTGAACGAACTCTTGCTGGTAAAATATGCAAAGCAAGCACTTTAACCCAATTTGGTCATTAGATTCTGAACAGATTTCATTGGAGTGTTGAGCAGTTAGTTGTGAGTTCGAAGGCGTAGCCGGCTACGTTGAGA
>JABZGM010000410.1 GCA_015259235.1 Alloprevotella sp.
TTATTGTGGTAGTTTTTCTGCTTGCGAAGCCACCAATTCGGCATAGAAACGTCCATGTTTCATCAGCTCTTCATGTGTGCCGATTTCTACTATTTGCCCTTGGTGCATTACTACGATTTGGTCGGCATGGCGAATTGTACTGAGTCGATGCGCAATGACTACTACAGTGCGGTCGGTGAAAGCCTCGCTAAGGGCTGCTGTGATTCGAGCTTCATTGACGGTGTCGAGCGCATTGGTTGCTTCATCTAAGAATAGCATCTGAGGATTGCGGTAAAGAGCGCGAGCTATGAGCAAACGCTGCTTCTGCCCACCACTGAGTCCACGCCCATTCTCTCCTACCATTGTGTCGAAGCCTTTGGGCATAGCGTTTATCTCATCTGCAATCTGGGCTATCTCACAGCAACGTTGGAGCTGTTCGTAATCTATATGCTCATCTTCCATCACAATATTGGTGAGAATGCTCTCGCTGAAGAGCTTGCCATCTTGCATGACTACTCCACAAAGCTTTCGCCATTCTCGCAAATTGATGCTTTGAGTATTCATACCTCCCATGGTGATTTCACCATAAGTAGGATTATACAAGCGCACCAAGAGCTTTAGCAATGTAGATTTTCCACTACCACTTCCACCTACTATGGCTGTAACCTTGTTTTGAGGGATTGAGAGGTAGATGTGTTGCAACACGAGAGGAGCATTCGGCGTGTATTGGAAATGCACATTCTCAAGCCTGATGTCACGATTCTGGGGTAAGATGTTGGTAGAACCAATAGATAGCAACTCTTCTTCATCATCCAGTTGTCTAATCTCATTCATTCGCAAAAAGGATATCTTGGCATATTGTGCAGAGACCACGAAGTTAATAAATTGCACCAATGGTCCATTCAGCATGCCGAGAATAAACTGTGTAGAAATCATGACACCGAAGGTTATCTCGCCATGGATAACTGCGGTGGCACAAAAGAAAACAATCCCCATGTTTTTGATGCTCTCGATGAATTGCGCACCTAGATTCTGCAAATTGGTCACCGTCATCA
>JABZGM010000411.1 GCA_015259235.1 Alloprevotella sp.
GGTGTGGGCAGCCAATTCAATGGTGATGTGCGGATTGTCGGTGAGCAATTTTGCCAATCTTTCCAAGGCAGGGGCAGACTCTGGCGAGACCTCTGCCTTGTCAAATGGATAAAACACATTGCGCACTAGCACAGGGATGTTCATCGAAGGAAGAGGGAATTGCAAAACATATTGATGTTCCTCATTGAAGATCGAATCTACCTGAAGTTGGTTAGGAAAGTTGAGATAGCCGCTGCAAGACGCCAAGAAGACATATCGCACCTCAGGATGCACTTCTTGTTCAAACGAACCATCGGGCTTCACGGGAAGTTTGAGGTTAGTGCCATCACTTCCCACCATCTGCACTTGTGCTGCAGGGAGTTCGTACCCATCTTGTTCGTACACCCAACCTTTCACAGTGAGCAAGCGTTCAGGATAGGAGAACTCAAAGATTTTGTCCCATCCTCTACCTCCGGTCGTGCGTGATGATGAGAAATAACCACGATTGTGGAGTCCATCAAAGGTGATGCCAAAATCATTGCCTGCAGAATTCATAGGAGCTGGCAAATGCTCCACCTTCCACTCATGGAGCAAAGTATCTTCTTGAGCAAAAAACAAGTCTAATCCTCCCAAGCCACCGCGACCATCGCTTGAGAAATACAAAGACCCATTCGGTCGGAAACTAGGAAAGCTCTCATCACCAGAAGTATTCACTGAAGCACCGAGGTTTTCTATGATTCCTACACCTTTTCCCTCGCGTATATCAGCGCGCCAAAGATCAAGTCCTCCATAACCACCAGGCATATCAGAAGTAAAATATAACCATTTTCCATCGGGCGAAACAGTGGGATGCGCATAACTAGACAAAGTGTCCGTGCCGATTTTCAATGCTTGAGGTTTGCTCCAGGCAGCTTCACTGCGCTGAGCCGTCCAAATCTCTGCCATTCTTGAATATTGCGGATGCGTAGGGCAAACCGTGAGATACATCGTTTTGCCATCAGGAGAAAACGCCACGGCACCTTCGTCCTGAGG
>JABZGM010000412.1 GCA_015259235.1 Alloprevotella sp.
GATGTGTTAATGCTAAAGGTTATTATACCACCAGGTCCAGGAGGATAGAGAGCGGCAGGGTTTTCTGCACCGTCCGAGATTCTGCCAGTAACGAGAACTTTACGTATTTTGGTACCGTTTGTACGGGTGTATTCCACAAGGAGCTTGAGATCGTAGTTGCTACTTGTTGGGAAGCTCGCAAATTCACCATAGAGCAAGTCCTTTGCTGCATCGTATTTCACTACATTTGTAGCTCGAGTGGCTGCAGTTTTTCCACCGATGTCTGTGCCACCTGCTACTAGTCTGCTGGACATGTTTGTTGTAGTCTGAATACTCAGAACCACTTTAGTAGGGTCGATTTTTTCACTAGCAGGAATATTCAACCACTTGCGAGGATCCTTCATGAAGAATCTATTCAACTGTGCAACTCTGTGTAGACGAATCGTAACGTAATCCGATCTATCATTGCTTGTGAATACCGTTTCTCCAACATAAGTGTCCCATGGAATGGGATGATAATAGACTGCGTTTTTACTACTACTAATCACCCCATTTCCTCCTTTGTGGTTCACAGTGAGCACATAATCGTGAGGTTGTGCTTGCTCATCCGCACTAGCAAAAGAAAGAATCTTGAGAGAGTCGGTGTTGTAGATGAAGTCTTGGAAGAGGAACTGACGATCGTTCATCGCGTCGTTCTTCTTGAACTGGTAAGCGATTTGTTTTCGTAAGAACTCTGTAAGACCAGCCGAAGCAAGGTTTTGATCGGCTACTTCAGAGGGTTCATTTGCAATGTGAGAATAAGTGCCATCATCATCGTTGAGCACGTAGCGATTGAAAACATGTTTGAATCCAGCACGCTTGTGCAAATCAAAAAGATTATATTGGCTCAGAGGAGACTGCGTGGGAATGGAGGAATAGTGGTTGTAGAAATAGTTGACAAATATTCCCTTAGGAAGCAATAAGTTGAGGTTACTGCTATAAGTGTTTCCTTTTTTATCGCGCGCCATAAACACCACTTCGTTCTTTATTT
>JABZGM010000413.1:0-590 GCA_015259235.1 Alloprevotella sp.
ATACCAGAAGACTCTGTTGTCTGATTCAACTTAATACCGCCGAGCACTGCATAGACATTACGTACGTAACCGTATGCTTGCGAAACAATCTGACGATAGAGCTTAGCCTTACGGGTGCCATCGGCACCATCTGGAATCCACTCATCGAAGTGACTGAGAATATACTCAAGGTTCTTAAGGCCGTATGTACTTGACTTCACAGCATCGTCACCGAGGTCCTCCTCAATGGCAGTTGGGTCGTAACGATAGCGTGACTGCTGAAGTACGTAACGATACATTGGATCGTTAGCATGAGACTCAACAAGTGCCATCAATGGCTTTACGTCATCTCTGAAACTCTTTGAATTAGGGAAAACACGATATCCCCACTCTATTGCATAATTGTCATACACACCGAGGTAAGGAGGAGTCAGTGACACGCCCTTATCTGTTGGCTGTGCAACATAGTTGAAACGAGCATAGTCCATGATAGACGCTGTCGTACCATACTTCTGTGTGAAGCTTGCAGAACGAAGCGAATCAGTTGGAATAGCAGCCGATGAAGCCATGTTGTGCATCAGTCCGAGTGTATGTCCTACCTCGTGAGTTAC
>JABZGM010000413.1:600-997 GCA_015259235.1 Alloprevotella sp.
TCCAATGTTGGAAGCAATATACTATCTGGCATATCCAATGTACGTGCAGCAGGATCAATCTGTGCAGTCTGGATAAATCGCCAGCTATTGATGACATTTACAACATCATTATACACCAATACGGTCGCTGTAATAATCTCACCTGTACGAGGATCGACCCATGAAGGACCCATCGCATTCTCTGTCGCAGTAGGTAGATAACGAATAGTAGAATACAAGAAGTTATCTGGATCGAAATTAGGATCATTGGTTGGGAAGTCCACAGCCCGCATCACATTCTTAAAACCAATACGTTCGAAAGCCTTATTCCATCTTAGAACGGCATTTCTAATTGCTGGCTTCCACTTTTCAGGGAAGGCATTATCGATATAGAACACGATTGGTTTTACAGGTTCAC
>JABZGM010000414.1 GCA_015259235.1 Alloprevotella sp.
CAATGTAGCGATAGAGTTCATTCATAAACGATTGGCAGAAACGCATAATTTCTCCGTCACTCTTGCCTCTTGGTGAGAAGTCTGAACCTCCCTTACCGCCACCCATGGGGAGGGTAGTGAGGGCATTTTTGAACGTTTGTTCAAAACCGAGGAACTTGAGAATGCTCAGATTCACGGAAGCGTGGAAGCGCAAACCGCCTTTGTAGGGGCCAATGGCAGAATTGAACTGCACGCGATAGCCGATGTTGACTTGCACTTTGCCGCGGTCGTCCACCCAGGGTACGCGGAAAGTGATGATGCGTTCGGGTTCAACTAAACGCTCAAGCAGTGATGCACGTTCCCACTCTGGGTGTTGGTCGTAGATGTCACCAATGCTAAGTAGTACTTCACGAACAGCTTGCAAAAATTCGGACTCGCCTGGGTGGCGGGCTTCAAGCTGCTGCATAAATAAGTCAATGTTCATGGCTCAAAGTTTTTAGTAATATGCCCGATGAGTGAACTGAGTGCCACTCATCGGGTGGTCAATAAGGATTATAATCTTAGCGAATCATATCGCAACCCATATAAGGCTGCAAAGCTTTGGGGATGCGAATGCCATCTTCTGTTTGGAAGTTCTCGAGTAGTGCTGCCACTATGCGAGGCAATGCCAATGCAGAACCATTGAGAGTGTGGCACAACTCAATCTTCTTATCATCATTGCGACGATAGCGACACTTCAAACGATTTGCTTGATAACTATCGAAGTTTGAAACAGATGAAACTTCCAACCAGCGGCCTTGAGCTTCTGAGTAAACCTCAAAGTCGTAGCAAAGAGCAGCTGTAAAACTCATATCTCCGCCGCAAAGACGCAAAATACGATAGGGGAGTTCAAGTTTTTGGAGCAAACCTTCAACGTGTGCCAACATTTCGTCGTGGCTCTGTTGAGAATGTTCGGGGCGATCGATACGCACGATTTCTAT